>JANLVM010000476.1:0-15972 GCA_031364015.1 Gemmatimonadaceae bacterium | reverse complement strand
GCTGATCGCCATTTTGCCCTGATAGCGTGGTTGCTTTTTCACGTTCCCAGCATATGGAACGAGTAGTCGAACTCATCTGTAGTGACGCGATCCAATATTCACCTGTTATGAATACTGCCACCGGGTCCAACCGCGAATCGGCCCACGTCCGGCAGCGTCCCTGCTAACAAGCGTGCCGCCCCTCTTGCGGTTCCGCTCGCTGGTCCGTACCATAGCCAAGATGTCCCGTAACTGATTCCTGTAGTTCCGTCACAGCCCCCGTGACGTTTGTTGTGTTGTTCCCGCCCTTGCCGTCCCCACCGCTCTGCGGGGCGCCTTTCCGGATTCGGTAATTCGCAGCGACGCGCTGGGTAGCGCCTCCTCTATGAACCCGACCACCGCGAAAAGGTTCGCTCGCTTCCCACAAGATGTAGTTGGCCGTTCCTCCAACGGGCTTGTCCCGACGTGGACACATGCGTCCATGCCGCGGGTGTAGTGCGTTACCCCCTTCATCATCACCAAAGGGAGACTGATGTTCATGACCTTTTCGCATCGTGCTCGAGCTATTGTCGCCACTCTTGGCGTCATGCTCACCGCTTCTGCGGCGAGTGCGCAAACCCAGAACGCCGTCATCACCGGCAAGGTGCTGGCTGAATCTGGTCAGGCGCTCGAATTCGCCAACGTGTATATCAACGAATTGTCGATATCGGTTCCCACGAACAACCAGGGGGCGTTCAACATCGTCATCCCGGCTGCTCGTGTGTTGGGACAAGCGGTAAATCTGCGCGTCCGGGCAGTGGGTTACGTGCCTGGGGTTGTCGCCATCCGACTCACGGCTGGCGCCCAGTCTCATGACTTCGCGCTCAAGAAAGACCTCAACCGATTGAGCGAAGTTATCGTCACCGGCTCAATGGAAGGCACGGAGCGCGCGAAGGTTCCGTTTGCCGTGGCGCGTTTGACGGCCGAGGATATTCCCGTGCCTTCGATCAGCCCGCTCACGGCGCTGCAGGGCAAGGTGGCCGGCATGCGTGTGGCAGCAACATCCGGACAACCGGGCAGCTCGCCGCAGATCATGCTGCGTGGCCCGACCTCCATCAATGCGACGTCGACCGCCGCGACCGGACCGGGTCGTACGACTGGCCCGCTGCTGATCGTCGACGGCATCATCTTGCGCAACCAGAGCCTCAACGAAATCGGCGGTCTGGACATCGAGTCGGTGGAAGTCGTGAAGGGAGCGGGGGGTGCGGCGCTCTACGGTGCGCAGGCGGCCAACGGCGTGATCGTCATCCGGACAAAGCGCGGGGCCACTCGTGAAGGCACCGCGTTCAACTTCCGCTCCGAGTATGGTGTGTCCGACCTGAACAGCTTCGAGTACGGGGCGCCGATCAACCACGTCCTGCAGCTGGATGAAACCGGCAAGCGCTTCTGCGTGACGGGTGCCGGGAACGTTTCGGCGTGCTCACGCACGGTGAACTGGATGGAAGAGATACTCCGCATCAACAATTTCAACGGAGACACCACACGCACGCAGCAGAACATGCAATGGAACTCGCCTGCGGTCGCCGGTGGCGAGTTGCTGAACGTGTATCAGTCCAACATCTGGCCCACGCAGCGGTACGATGCCTTCGTGCAGGTGTCGCAGATGAATCCGGTCATGCTCTCCCAGCTCGACATGAGCGGACGGGCTGGCAACGTGCGGTATTTCGTCGCCGGAGCGTACACGGTAGATGAAGGCGCGCTCCGCAATTTCACCGGGCAGAAGACGCGCCGCGCCCGCGTGAACCTGGACTACGACATCCGGCCAAACTGGACCATGTCGCTGAGCTCGCTCTATGCGCGCGGCTCCACCGACAATCGCGGCACCGGCGGCATCTTCGGCGCCCTGCTACGTGGCGCACCGGCCGGCACCAACTATCTGCAACGTGATACATTGGGCCGCCCGTTGTTCCGCGGCGGTGGCAATGGCTTCCGTCCCACGGGAAACGGGGGCGCGTCGCTGCTGTACGATTCCGAAAACACGTATAATCAAAACAACTCGCAGCGTTATCAGGGCAGTTTGAGCTCCACCTACACGCCGGCCGCATGGGTGTCTTTCGACGCGCTGTACAGCTATGACTTGCGCGCCAACGCGACGAACGAATTTTACGTGAAGGGCTATCGCAGCACGCTTGCGGCGCCGAACACCAACCTCGGTGGTCAGGAGCTCAATCAGTCCTCGCGCGAATCCATGAACGCGCAGGTCTCCATGACGCTGCGTAAGCAGATCACCAGCGATTTGAACGCCAAGATTAACGTGCGCGGCCTGATGGACCGCGACTACCAGATCAACAACGGCAGCAACGGCAATCAGTATGTGGTGCAGGGTGTGTACACCCTCAGTAACACCACGCAGAACTTCGCCACGCGGTCGAGCAGCTTCCTGGTCAAGAACATGGGCATGATCGGTGGCGCCAACCTGGACTACAAGGGGCGCTACATCCTCGACGGGACCTATCGCTACGATGGCAGCTCGTTATTCGGCACGGGCCAGCGCTGGCAGCCGTTCGGACGCATATCGGGCGTCTGGCGTACCTCTGAAGAAAGCTGGTTCAGCGTGCCGCAGCTCTCGGACTTCCGACTGCGCGCTTCGCGCGGATCGGCCGGCAACACGCCGAACTTCTCGGCGCAGTTCGAAACGTATAACTGCGCGGCTGCTGGTTGTTCGCTGGGCCAGGCTGGCAACTCGCAGCTGCAGCCGGAAACAACAACGGAGACTGAACTGGGTTTGGACGCGACGCTGTTTAACCGCCTTGGCGTCGAACTGACGTACGCCTTCTCGGACACACGCAACCAGATCTTGAACGTTCCGACGCCGGCGGCGCTCGGCTTTGCCACCAAGTGGCAGAATGCCGGGACGCTGTCCAACAAGACGTGGGAACTGGCCGTCAACCTGCCAGTGATCACCAAGAAGGACTTCCAGTGGAATATGCGCGGGACGTGGGATCGGAACCGGGCCTTCATCACCGATCTGTTCATGCCCGAATACTTCAACAGCGCTGGGACGGGTCAGGGAACCGGCTCGATGTTCCTCGTCACAGCCCGCACCGACAAGGACGCCTACGGCCAGCAGGCCAACCGGTATGGCAATATCTGGGGCCGTCGCTTCTACAAGAACTGCAGCGACTTGCCGACTGCGGTAAGCACGGATTGTGGCGCGGGCAAGTCGTTTCAGGTGAACGATGATGGGTATGTGGTTTGGACGGGTGCAGGCAACAGCTATCAGGACGGTATCACCAAGAACCTGTGGCAAACGCGCCTGTCGGCGGCCAATTCGCCGTGGAACTACCCACTGCAATTCGGCCATCCGATCATCGACCGCCCGCTGCGCGGCAAGCCGGGTGAAGGTATCGGCACTCGCAGTGTTATCGGCAACTCGCTGCCCAGCTTCCGTTTCGGCTTTAACAACACCATCACTTACAAGAAGCTGTCGCTGTATGGGCTGGTGGACGGCACAATCGGCCACCGCATCCAGAACCAGGGTGAGGGGTGGGGGCTGCTGGACTTCTCATCGGGTTATTTCGACATGGCGGGTCGCACCGTCGGTAACGCGAAGCCCATGGGGTACGGCTGGCGTGTGGGTGGCGCCGAAGGCGCCGGCACGGGTGGTTTTTACGACCAGCTCGATGCCAACAACTACAACACGGAAAGCGGGTCGTTCGCCAAGTTGCGCGAAGTCAGTCTGACTTATCAGGTCGGCAGGCTGCGCGGCTTGGGCGACTGGACCGTGTCCCTGATCGGTCGCAACCTGTTCTTCTTCACCAACTACAGCGGCTACGATCCGGAAGTCGGCGTGAACGGTGGCCAGGCGGGTTCAGGGCTTATCAATCAAGTGGACGCATTCACATACCCGACGCTCCGCACCTTCACGTTCGCACTCTCCTCGCGCTTCTAGGACACAGACCACATGACTCGAACTCTGTTCCGTAACGTGGCGCTGGTGGTGTCCCTGATTGGGCTTGGTAGTTGCAGTGACGAAAGCCTGTTCGTCGGAAACCCCAACGCTGGTGATACCAAGCGTGTGCTGGGCACTGCCAACGATGCCGAGGCGTTGTTGGGCACGTACTACCGCCGCTGGAGCTCCGGCGTGTACGGCAGCACTGGCAATCTCGAAGGCATGGCGAACATCATGTCGCTCATGAACTACTCCAGCCTGGCCAACAACTGCCAGAACGCCCGGGCTCCGTTCGCCGGTGCTACCAACAACAACGCCCCAGGGAATGTATGTACGGGCGAGCAGTATCGTCTGTATCAGTTCATGGCCGAAGTCAATCGGGTGGCCAGCAGCTTTCTCCGACAGGTCCAACCCGTCGCCAGCGGAGGCCAAGGGCTGACTTTGGGCAGTCCGGCTCGCGATAACCGCGCGAAGGCGTTTGCCGAGTTTCTGCGTGGCGTATCGATTGGCTACACGGCACTCATGCATGACTCCCTGGCGGTGGTAACTGACGCCACCGGGGCGGAAGAAGCGGAATCGCTCATAAGCGCCAAAGCGGGGGCGGACTCGGCCTATGCGGCGCTGCAGCGGGCCATCACGCTGACCAACGCCGACGCCGGTGGCGGTGACGGGTTCCCGTTGCCCACCACTTGGATCCCGTCGGCGACCGTGATGAGCAAAGTCGAATTTACCCGACTGATTCGTTCCTACCGCGCGCGCCTGCGTGCCAACATGGCGCGAACGCCGGCCGAGCGGGCTGCGGTCGACTGGGCTGCCGTGGTGGCGGACGCGGAGAATGGTATCACCGCCGATCATCTGATCACGACCCACACGGTGACCGGCCCTGGTAACGAGTGGCGTCGGCAGTATCTTTCGTTCACGACATGGCACCAGATGCCACCGTTTCTTGTTGGCATGGCGGACGTCTCGGGTTCGTACGCGGCGTGGATTGGGCAAGCTTTGGGTGAGCGTGGCGGCGGCGGCGTGAGTTTCACGATGGTCACGCCCGATTTGCGGTTCCCGCAGGGAGCCACGCGGGCCGCGCAGAACGCCGACTTCTCCATCTCACAGTGCTCCACTGCCGCGACGGCCTGCAAGCGGTACTTCGTGAATCGTCCGCCTGGCGGCGACCAGAACGCCGGCTTGGGGTGGGGTTGGTCCAACTACGACTTCGTGCGCTTCCAGTCGTGGCAAACCGCTGGCGATGCCGGCGCGGCGCGCAACGGCAACACGGTCTTCTTCACCAAGGCCGAGATTGACCTGCTGCGGGCGGAAGGGTTGTTCCGTCAAGGGAGCTTCGCGACCGCCGCCGGCGTGGTGAACGTCACCCGCACTCGCAATGGGTTGCCGCCAATTACCCAGTTCGACGCGACTTCCGATGTGCCGGGTGGCAGCACCGACTGCGTACCAAAGGTGCCAAAAGCGCCCAACTTCAACACCGTGGGGTGCGGCAATCTGTGGGACGCGCTGAAATATGAGAAGCGCATCGAGACGGCGTATACGCACTACGCCCCGTGGTATCTCGATGGCCGTGGCTGGGGAGAGCTCCCCCGCGATACGCCGCTTTTCTGGCCAGTGCCGTTTCAGGATTTGCAGGCCCGCAGCCGACCGCTGGATGCCCTTTATGGTACCGGCATCGGACCTGGCAATGCACCCAATTCGTTTTCCGGTACGAGCGTGTACGGGTGGTAAGCACCCGCCTCTGGAGCGCGGTGGCTCTCGGACAGGCGTGCATGAAGTTGTTGTTGGGTGTGGTACTGGTGCTGGGCCTCTCTACGGGCTGCTATTCGCTGCAGCCCGTGGTGGGGAACGGGGTTCCGCTTGGTGTACAGGTCGGGCTCGACATCAACGATGCCGGACGGACCGCGCTGGGAGGCAGTATGGGCCCCGCGATTCGACAGATCGAAGGGCGACTGGTGAACAAGGACAGCACTGAGTTCACGATCGCGGTGTCGATGATTCAACTGCTGAGCGGTGGCCATCAGATTTGGACCGGTGAACGCATTCGCATCAAGACGGAGTACGTCTCGTTGGTCTCGGAACGTCGAGTGTCCAGGGGTCGCACCGCCGCAACGGTGGCGGTGACGGTAGGTGTCCTGGCGCTGGTCGTACGGCAGTCTCTGCTGGGTTCGTTTTTTGGCAGTGACTCAAGGCCTCCCGCTGACACGTTGCAGTCCACTCGTATTCCACGCTCGTGATGCGCACACAGCTCGGCTTTCTCTCCACGGAGTTCTACATGCATCGTATTCATCGTCTCTCGATGTTCTGCCTCGCCGCAGCGGTAACTATGAGCGGCTGCAAGCCCGAACAAGTCACCGCCACCGAGGATATCCCTACGGCCGGGGTACGCTTCATCAACGCGGTACCCGATAGTTCCGGGGCGTTCGGCCTCGATTTTCGTTACGTGGACTCGCCCGTCGAGAGCAATGCGCAGTTCCGCATTTCCTTCCGCAATTCGCCAACGACCACGGCGGGCGTGACGGCGTCGGCCACCGTCCAGTACAAGGGCGCGCGGGCTGGCAACCGGACTTTCTCGATCTTCCTCAACGACACGATCCAGGCGATTGCGTCGACCAAGCTCAAGGATTCCACGCTCAATCTGGTGGCTGGCAAGAACTACACGGCCATCATGTGGGGTGCTGGTCGGGTGCCCGGCCAGATGAAGCTCAGAATCATCGACGAATCCGCACTGCCCGATCCGGGGGCCAAGGTTGCGCTTCGCGTGATCAACGCGACGGATCAGCCCATTGATGCATCGCAGTACGTTAGCACCGGAGCCGTGCCGGCCACGCCCACATGGGCCAACGTAGCGCCGTATTCGGTGTCGTCGTACGTCCTGGTTGATCCGGCCCAGTACCGGTACAATGTGCGTGCCGCAGGAACGGCCACGAATCTGTTCACCGACATGTTGGCCCTGATCGGGGCGGCGGCCTTTTCAACTGCGGGGGCCTCCGGCAAGCTGGATATCCGGGCACTCGCCGGCACGACTGTCGCCGGATCCGCGATCTCGCTGATCGTCTACCCGCGGTCGACGGCCCTCTCGCGCACGCCGCAAACGGCGCCGTTCCAGGTGCCTGCGGGGTCATTCGTGTGGGATCGCCGTCCACCCATTGGCTTCTAGATCTAGATCTAGCCTAAGCTAGGGAGGACGCGCGAGCTGGATCACACGCGATAAGCGATAGGATCCGCTAGTCGCGTAAGTCACGTTCCCTCAAGGGCCGTCGGCACCACCGGCGGCCCTTCGTCGTGTGCCGGTGTCACCTTGGCGAATCAGCGAAAAGCGCGCTTCGTCCACACGGCGACCACGCCGCACTTGACGTCCCGGTTCATGAACTCGGTGGGAACGGTCAAACGTTGTTGGTACACTTCGATGGCGGCTATGTCGGCCGGGAAAAGTTCCTCGAGAACCGCCTGATCTTGTTGGAATACGCCGTCAAAGTACAGTGTGGCCAGGCACGGACCGGTCCCGGTCGAGGGCAGATAGAGTCTGAATCGTCGAGCGTTGCTGGTGCCTTGGGCACGCTCGACGGTCACACCGGGAACCCCGTAGAAGGCTGCGGCCATGGTGCCCCGGGAGGCCATCGCGGTGGAGTCGAGATACGAGCCAAACCCTTGCTTGCGTCGCTCCTGAAACTGAGCGGCTAGCCGACCGATGTTCGACGTTGCCGTCACCCGCATGGCTTCGAGATTGGACACGGTGCGCAACGACGCGGTCACGACTGCGGTTTCGCCGACCATGACATCGACGACGGTGGACACCGGCGTCATCCCGACGGCCGCCAGGTCGAGTAGGCGTGTACCGGTGGGTGCGCTGCGGATGACGAAGCGTCCGTCGGCATCGGTACGCACCTCGGTGATTTCGTCGAGAATGACACGCACACCCGCGACTGGTCGCCCGTTATCGTCAGTCACCTGCCCGGCAATCGCGCCGCGTTGCGCGGAATCCGCCACCAGGATTCCGGGCACGACGAGATCATGCCGCCGCACCCGGTCTGGGCTGGAGAGCAGGTCCAGCAGCCCCGTCGTGTTGGTGAGGAAACTGGCGCGTAGTCGCAGTTGGGTCGAGACAGGGACACCGCAGACCGCGAAATCACCCCGTTTATCGGCCTGCGCTTCGTTTTTCCAGCGCCGCTGTCTGATATCACTGATTTCTTTCGTGCCCACATTCACCAGATCCAGCCACGTCACTGCCACCGAGGCCTCGGGTACGGGCTGCCCCCTTTTGGCATCCCGGATGCTGCCGAATACCAGCCCGGTGTCCTTCACCGGTACGGGTAGCGAGCCGCAGACGGTGCGCCAGATAGTCGCGAACGACGGGACCGCAAGCGTCACCACGTCCTTGCCATTCGAAATCACCGCACGTGTCGTCGCGCCGGAGAGCCCAAGGCTATCAAAAGCGGCATGCTGCATCGCGAACGTGTAGGCGCCAGGCGGGATCGAATCGAACACGAATCGCCCTTTGGCGTCACTCGTGGTACTGCGCGAGCGTTCGGCGATGGTGACGAAGGCGTTCGCCAACGGCACGCCGCGCAGGCTGTCGAAGGTCAGTCCGGTCACGGTCACCGGACGCGTTGACTGCGCGCGCGCTGGCGCTGGAAGGGCGCCCGCCATTATGAGGCATACTACGAGGCACACGGCAACCGTACCCCGCCGCTGGCCCAACGGCCGGTGGATGATGAGGAAGCAGTTGCTCGACATCACCGACCGAGTCGTGCCTTCACCAGGTCGGCGAGGCGGAGTTCGAGTCCACCCTTGGACGAACAGCGCGAGTAGGCCTGGCTGTACGTGGCCGGACGCGCCTGCGCCTCCACCGTGGTCGTGAGCGTGGCCGCCGTGACGCCATTGGGGGTGACGCGAGACAACACCGTGAGCACGATGTCGTAGTTGTCGGCGTTGGGGTCCATCTGCGTGTTGCCGCAGTCGAGGTAGCGGCTCAACGGCACGTTGCCCAGCCGCCTGCGAACCTTGAGACCCGTGTTACCGATTTCCTTACGGGCCTGGTCGACGGTAGACAGCGGAATGGCCAGCGAGTCGAACACCGACGGCAGGACGCGCCAAACGGCATCGGCCGCATACGACAACTGCGACACATCGGCAGCCGATGTCGCGACAAGGGTGGTCCTTCCCGCGTCGGCTCCACCGATGGTTTGCACGGCCGGCCGCGTCGAAGGAGCTGCCGAAGTACTGGCGCTGCACGCTTGTACCGTGCCGAGCGAGAGCAGCAACAGCAACGATCGGCGCATACGTGTGACTCCGAAGAAGGGGATGAGCGAAAAGTGCGCACCACGCGCGCGTTCCGGTAGCCGTGGGTGAACTCAGGGTGGAGAGACATGCGCGAACAACTGCTTGCGCACTTCCGGGTTGCGAAGCTTCCAGAGCACGCCATCCGTGAAATAGTGGTGAATATTGACAAACACCAAGATGAGAATTGGCGCGGCTCGTCCAGGCTCCTCACCATACGCGTCACCAATAAATCCCATCAGCGACGCGGGCACGAGTTGGCCCACGATCACACTCACCGCCAACAGGCCGACCGCATACAGGACCATATGCATCGCCACCCGTGATGGCGATGCGCGCGGTTCAGCCGCAGAATGGTTGAGCTCCATGCGGACCGGGAAGGCGAGATACTGAATGGAATGTGCAATCTGCACCCAGAACAGGGCCTTGGGATCGCGCGCCATCACCGCGTACCAGACGAAGAGCGCGAGCCATGCCACGATGGCGAGTCGCGGCGGCCCGTGGCCAGTGCGCCGACGCATGCGAGCGAATCCCACCGCCCCAAGCACGAACGCCACGACGGTCGCTGCGCTCGCGGACCGATAGATCCATTCGACTCGACTGGGGTCGCGCAACTGCGTGTACAGGAACCAGGCGAGATGCCACGCCAGCAAAATACGAAGGCTGGACTTGATCAGGCGACGCTCTGGCGCATCAAACGAACTGCCGGCCAGAAATGCAAATGACGCCATCATCCCCCACACTTGACCCGTATAGTGCCACGCCAAATACATACTCGACACGGTGATGAGGACGATCACCATCGCTTGCGACGACTGTGCCTGCCAGATGGCGACTACGATGTACAACACCAGGATCGCCGGCAAATAGATTGACGCCCATTTGTGCTTGAGCACCATGTCGCGGCTTCCGTACACCAGTCGGTACGAGGCCATGAAGTGCGGCATGTTGATCGTCGTGGCAATCCACGCCTGCGCACCGGCCCCGATGAGGACGAGATCCGTACGGCCGCTGAGGAGGAGCGGCACCATTACCACAAGCGACAGTCCACCGACGCAGAGAAAATCGACGACGGGCGATATGAGCGAAGTACGAGCCATACCGGGAATCTGCCGACTCGCTGCGCTGCCACAAGACCGAATTTCCGCGCGCGACGCCGCACACGCAACCGGGGCCACCAGACATCCGGCGGCCCTGGTCCATCTGGCAACTCCGCAATGAAACTGGAACCCTCTGGGCGGTCGCCGGTCCCACATGAATGGGTCCGCAGGCACCTGAAACGCCGCAGTCTGACCCGGCGACGCCGCGTCGAACGGTTGTGTGGTTGGGATCGTGCGACGTTCTTTCACTGCACGCGAACGAACGCGAACCTCGAACGCGAACTCGACGATGCCGCGACGCGATAGTTCACGTCGCGGCGGTCATCATCCGTTCACACCACATTTTCATGACTGCACTTCGTCCGCGCGCCAACCGTCGATGGTTTTCCATCGGCCTTGAGCTGTTGGCGCTGTCCTCGATGCTCGCGTGTGCCCGACCTGCCAGAACCGATCCGCGTCTGATTGCTGAGTGGGTGCATGCGCTGTATGGCGCGATTCGCGTGGAGCGGCTCTCCCCGCCCGTGGCGTCGCGCGTGACCGCCTACGCCGCCACCGCGCTGTATGCCGGCTTGGCCGCAGTGCATCCGGACATGAAATCGCTTCGCGGCGTGCTCACGGGGATGCCGCCGCTGCCGCGCGCGGAACGTCCCGCCGACTATGATGCAACCCTCGTGGCCGTAGCGTCGGAGCGTGTGGTGCTCGATTCACTGCTGCGCGAAGGATTGGCCACGACCCGCGCGCAACTGGCGCGCCTGGCAGATTCCCTGGAGCAGGCCCGCGTCAGTGCCGGAGTCAACCCCGGGATGCGGGCGCGCTCCGATTCACTCGGTCGACGTATTGGTCTGGCGATCGTCGCGTGGTCGAATACCGACGGATTTGTCGGGACGCGCGGTCGCGTGTACGCGGCGCCCGTTGGCGACGGACTCTGGTTGAACGATGCACCTGCCACCGTGTACGCCACGCAGAATTTGTCGGGCGCGAGTGAATTCGTTGCGTTGGACAATCCCGCCAATCAGCAACGCGCGGGAAATGTGAGCGATCGCGGGCTGATCATGAGTCGTCCGAAGTCGGCCAACACCAAGACCCTTCCCGCCGCGAACATGGCCGGCGCGACCGAACCGTACTGGCGCGACGTGCGCCCATTCGTGCTATCGGCGTGGAACGCCTGTCCTCTTATCGATCCGCCGTCGTACTCCGCCGATAGTGCATCGACCCTCTATCGCAATGCGCGCGCGGTGGTCGACCAGCAGGCGTCGCTCACCCCGGAACAGCGAACCATCGCCTACTACTGGGCCGACAATGCGGGCGAGTCGGGCACGCCGGTCGGTCACTGGATGTCGATTGCCAGTCAGATGATCAGTGAACGGCAGCTCGATGTCGCTGCCGCCGCACAGCTGGTCCTGGCGACGGCGATTGGTCAAGCCGATGCCTACATTGCCTCGTGGGGATACAAATATCAGTTCAGCCTGATGCGTCCGCGCACCTACATCCGTCGCGTTATTGATTCCACGTGGGAGCCCCTTATCCCGACCCCGCCATTCCCGGAACATCCGGCCGGCCACTCGACGCAATCAGCAGCGGCCGCCACCGTGATCACCGCGCTTATCGGCGCTCTGCCGTTCACCGACAGCACCAGCATTTCGATTGGTCACGCGGTGCGGCATTTCAGTTCGTTTCAAGCGGCGAGTGAAGAAGCCGGCATGTCGCGCATCTATGGTGGCATCCACTACCCCTCCGGGAACGACGGTGGTCTCGCGTTGGGTCGCTGCATTGGTGCGAAGGTGGCGGTCGCGTTCGGTGCACCCGTTGCTGCGGTCTCGACGCCATGAATTCGCGCTGGGTGCAAACGCGCGGCGTGCTGACCTCAGCAATGCTCGTGATGGTTGCTGTCGCGTGCCGCGGCGACGCCAAACCCGACTGGCACATGGAGTCGGCGTATCGATGGCACGCACTGTCCATCGCGAAGGGTACTCCAGGATTCACGCGCCTGGAGAGTGGCAAGACGGGGATCCGTTTTCAGAACGCGGCCAGCGAGAAGATCTTGTTGGGCAACCGCATGTTCGCGCAGGGCGGAGGCGTGTCGATGGGCGACGTCGATGGCGACGGCCGCACTGATGTGTTTCTCGCCAGGACGGAAGGGTGCAGCGCGCTGTACCGCAACACTGGCAACTGGACGTTCGACGATATCACGGTTCGCGCGGGCGTGGGTGCCTGCAACCGTCGCTCGACGGGCTCCGCGCTGGCCGATGTCGACGGCGACAACGATCTCGATCTCGTTCTGCTCGCGACCACCGGTCCGAATTCGATATTCCTCAATGACGGGAAAGGTCGATTCACCGAGCACCGCGATCGGGGACTCGATACAATCGGTCGAGGTGCCACGACGGTGACGATGGCCGACGTGGATGGCGACGGTCGACTGGCGATGTTCATCGCAAATTACAAACCGTACAGCGTGGATGATACGATCCCGCCGCAGCTGCGCGCCTTTAATCAGATGGTTCGCGAGACGGGGCCGAAGCAGTTTGAGGTGGTCCCTGATCACCGCCGCGACTACAAGCTGGTGATGCGACCGGATATGGGTGGTATGCGACTGACACAGCGCGCCGAACCCGATGAGTTCTATGTCAATGACGGTCGCGGACGGTTCACGCGAGTGCCCATGACCTCGGGGCGATTCCGTGATGCGGCGGGCGCTCGGGTCGTCGAAGAATTCGAATCGTTCGGTCTGACGGCCAAGTTCGTCGATCTCACTGGCGATGGCGCGCCAGATCTCTATGTCGCGAATGATTTCGAGGACCCCGATCAACTGTGGTTGAACGACGGGAAGGGCAACTTTCGCCTGGCGGATTGGACGTCGCAACGACAGATGAGCAATTCGGCGATGGGCATCGATGTCGCCGACGTCAATGGCGATGGTCTTCCCGATCTGTTCGAGACGGACATGCTGAGCCAGGATCCGCGGCGCCTCAAGACGCAGATGCCCACCCATACGGCGCTTCCGAAAAAGATTGGCGAACACGAACTGCAGTTGCAGTTTCAGCGCAATGCGCTCTTCATCAATCGTGGCGACGGTACGTTCGCCGAAGTATCGAACGCCGCCGGTGTGCAGTCGAGCGGCTGGTCGTGGGGATCGATCTTCATGGACGTCGACCTGGACGGTTGGCAAGACATTCTGGTGGCCACTGGGCATTTGTGGGATATGATGGATGCTGATGCGCAGGAGGGGCTGCAGAATCGCCTGAACGACGTCCCGTGGCAGCGGCAGCGCTGGGAGTTCCCGACGCTCAAGCTCACGAACGTCGCCTTCCGTAACCGGGGCGATCTGACGTTCGAAGACGCCAGCACCTCATGGCGCTTTGGACTGGAGGAGGACATCTCGCACGGCATCGCCTCGGCCGACCTCGACGGCGACGGCGACCTTGATGTGGTGATCAACCGCTTGGGTGCACCGGCCCTGGTGATGCGCAACGATGCGACTGCGGCGCGCGTTGCCGTGCGGTTGCGAGGGGACGCGCCGAATACGCAGGCGGTGGGTGCCAAGGTCACGCTGCACGGAGGCGCCATACCCGTGCAGGTGCGCGAAGTCGTGGTGGGTGGACTGTATTTGTCGCACAGCGACACCGAACTCTCGTTCGCCATGGGGGCGTCGGATTCGGCGACCTTGGTGGTGGATTGGCGCGATGGTCGACGCACGACGATTGCACCCGTGCGTCCCAACCGACGGTATGAGATCACGCAAAGGTCGGCTGCCCAGCAGGCCCCGCGGCCGCCCGCCATTGGACCTCGCGATTCAAGTCTCTTTGTCGACGCGTCGGCGCAACTGCAGGGTCACCTGCATGTCGAAAACGAGTTCGACGACTGGGATCGACAGTTTCTGTTGCCGAATGCGCTGTCGCAGTTGGGGCCTGGCGTCGCCTGGTACGACATCGATCGCGACGGCGACGAAGACCTGATGGTCGGCACGGGCAAGGGTGGACGCATTGCCGTGTTTCGCACGGTCGATGGCAAGCTTGTGCCACAGCCATCCGCCGGTCCGGTTGCGGTCGCCGATTTCACTGCGGTGCTGGGCCAGACCTACAATGGGGTGACGAGCCTGTTGGCCGGTGTCGCCACCTGGGAATTGCGAAGTGAGAACGAGATGATCGCGCAGCCGGCGGCCGTGCGCGTTGATGTGGCCGCCGGCGCGCTCACGACACGCATGCAGGCGGTGGTGGGTTCGCACGAATCGTCTACAGGTCCGATCGCGATGGGTGACTACGACGACGACGGCGCGCTCGACTTGTTTGTCGGCTCACGCGCGCTGCCGCTGCGCTATCCGATGCCGGCGTCGTCGGGACTCTTTCGCAGCGTGAACGGGGCGTTTGTGATTGATACCGTCAACCTGGCGGTGCTACGCAACATCGGGATGGTTACTGCCGCGATGTTTGCCGACATGAACGGTGATAGTCACGCCGACCTGGTGCTGACGCGCGACTGGGGTTCACTCGTTCTGCTCCTCAACGATGGGGAAGGCCGACTTGAGCCGGCGCCCCAGTCGTGGGGCCTCGCTGCGTGGACGAGTCAGTGGAACGGTGTGGCCGCCGGCGACCTCAATGGGGATGGTCGTCTGGATCTTGTCGCGACGAGTTGGGGACGCAATACCGGCATGCGGGTGGACAGCGCGCGACCGCTTGTGCTCACGTACGGCGCGTTCGGCGCGGGCGGCGAAGTGGAGATGCTCCTGGGCCAACAGGACACGCGTGTTCGGGGACTCTCACCACTCAACAGCTATCCGCGTGTGCGCATGGCGGTGGCTGGCGTGCTTGGTCGGGTCAACAATTTCTCCGCGTATGCCGATGCATCGGTGGAAACCATACTCGGCGCGTCGATGACATCGGCGCCGCAACTCCACGCGCGTACGCTCGATCACACGGTGTTCCTCAATCGTGGAGCGGGCTTCGATGCAATGCCATTGCCGACCGAATCGCAGTGGGCCCCGGCGTTCGCGTCGGCAATCGCCGATTTCGATGGCGACGGCGCCGAGGATGTGTTTCTGTCGCAGAACTTCTTTCCCAGCGTGGTCGGGAATCCGCGCTACGATCAGGGGCGAAGCTTGCTGCTGCGCGGTGATGGAAAGGGCGGCGTGGCTCCTGTGCCAGGACAGCGTTCAGGACTTGTCGTGTACGGTGATCAGCGCGGCGCGGCCTACGCCGATTTCAACGCCGACGGTCGACTCGACCTGGCGGTCTCGCAGAATGGTGCGCCCACCCGACTGTTCGTGAATCGAGGGGCGAAGCCCGGGCTCCGCGTGCGGGTACGAGGCGCGGCGACGAATCCTGATGGTGTGGGCGTGCAACTGCGCGTGATGTATGGCGAGGCGATGGGACCGGTACGCGAAGTGCAAACAACGGCCGGATACTGGTCGCAGAATGGCGCCGTGCAGGTGATGGGGCTCTCCGGCATACCAACGGCGGTGTGGGTCCGGTGGCCGGGCGGCGCGGTGACCCGAGTGCCGGTGCCGATGGGTGCGCGCGAGGTGGTAGTCACACGCTAGCGCTAGCCAAGCTAAGCTTGGCAAACTGCGACGATGTGGCAAAGTGCAACTACGCTATCAGGGCAAAAACGCTAACGGCTATGCGCTATACGTTTGGCAGATCGCTCTTCGCCATTTTGCCCTGATAGCGTAGTTGCCGTTCAACC
>JANLVM010000460.1:0-2139 GCA_031364015.1 Gemmatimonadaceae bacterium | reverse complement strand
ACCGCGGTGGATTACTTGAACGTCGACACGACCACAGGACAGTCGGTTGGCATTGATAACGTGACCGGCGAGATCATCCAGGTGGGTGGACCCGGATTCAAGTACGGCCCGTGATGAAGGACCCCATTGACCTCCTACTGTGCTCCGCACGTCGCGTGAGCGAGGACTACTGCTGGCCAGCGGAGCAATCGCTTGAAGTGATCGAAGCACTGTCGTCGCTCTCACAAGCGGTCCTGGGCGTCGAGCTGTGGCAGATCGAAAGTGACGGCCCGCCCGAGGTTGTCGGGTGGAGCCAATACAACCTCGACACTCTCAGGCCCTGGGATGAGGTCGTTGCGGATGGCGCTCGCCAGGCGAAGGACGCTGCGCTCGGGAGATCGCGGGCTCTGGATCAACATCACCTGGGTGGGCCAGCAAGACTATGACGACCAAGTATCTGAGGATGCTCCGCAATGATCAGCTCTCGCGCCAGCAAACGGCTACTTGCCCTCGTCGTAGCACTCCTGGCGTGGTTCGGATCTTCGACTGCGGCCCCGGCCAACGCTGAGCCATTCAAGTACGACGCGCCCGCCGTCGCGCTCAGTGACGTTCGTGCGCACGAGGGCAACATCGCGGCGTCGTGGCAGGTTGTCAGCCCGACGGCGGTAGCGGCGCAACCGGCCTCGGAGGGTTGGTCTGTTGCGGGCAGCCTGTTCTCCGGTGCGAGACCGGCTGCGTCTACGACGCACCCGCCATCGCGCGCGGTCGACCTTCACGCGGTTGGAGCCGCTGAGGCGAGTCCGACCCAGATCAGCGTTGCTCGAGAGGAGCCTGCCTCGTCGTCCGTTGATGGCCGGAGCACCTCTGCGACCCACAGCCTGCGAAGTGTTGCCACATGTATCGACCGTTCAACTGGCCTGCGCGCGCCTGGGCATTCCTTGGCAGGATATGAAAATTTGCTCCGTACACACCCGCGATGCGGGCGAGTGGCACACCGGCGCCGACCGTGAACACGGGCTTTACCCGGTATTGCGTGCAGCGCAACAGTATGATCGCTTGGCGATATTTACCAGCCCGGAGAATTCGCCTGATCGCCTAGCACGCATGTTGGTGCATGAAGGTTTGGATGGCGAATTTCGTGCGGCGGTGGCCGAACGCCTGTTGCAAGAAAATGAGCGCGTGATCACCGATTGTGCGGTAGCGGATGTCGCCAATCTGCGTTTTGCCGAACCGAACGTCATGCTGCTATGGCGCACGACTCCAGCTCGGCGTGAAGTGGTGTTCGGCCTTGCCGATGACAGTTTTCACCAGCGCTATCCAGAAAAGGGTTTGATCACCAAACGCGAAGTACGCGCCGTATCACTCGCGCGGCTGCAATTGCGAACAGACAGTATTGTGTGGGACATCGGCGCAGGCTCCGGCGCGGTTGGCTTGGAAGCGGCGCGCTTGTGCTCCGACGGTTACGTATATGCCATCGAGAAGAACGCCGACGATGTCGCCAATGCGGCTAAGAATCGACACAAACTCGGCCTACACAACTATGCGCTTACCCACGGACGGGCGCCGCAGGGATTAGACAATTGGCCAGATCCAGATGCCATTTTCATCGGCGGCTCCGGTGGCGAATTGGCCGAGTTGATACGCGTGTGTCTAACACGATTAAAGCATCACGCTTGGTTGGTGATGAATTTCGTCACTTTCGAGAACGTGGGCATTGCCATGGCGACACTGAAAGATCTCGATGCGCAATGGGACATCACCCAGCTACAGGCATCGCGCAGCCGCCCTATTCTCGACATGCACCGTTTGGCTGCGGAAAACCCAGTTTGGGTCGTCTGTGCACAGAAAAACCGCGGGGGTACGGTAGACAATGGCAATGGTGAATGCGCTGCGCTTATCCAGCCTACACGGGGGGAAACAGAATGACTCGCGCAGGCACACTCTACGGCGTCTCTCTCGGCCCGGGCGACCCAGGCCTTATTACGCGTCGGGCCTGGGAATTACTCCAGGGCAACGCGTTATGGACCTATCCGGTGCGAAAAAAAGGTGGCGACAGTTACGCGCTGGGCATTGCGCGCCGCGCCGGCTTGCCGTTGCCAGAAACCGCGACACCTTTGCTATTCCCAATGACGCACGACGCGGCGATTTTAGCGAAATACT
>JANLVM010000412.1:0-10980 GCA_031364015.1 Gemmatimonadaceae bacterium | reverse complement strand
GCCACGGTCAGGGCCAGCGCCGTCGTGACGAATCGCATCCTGTGCGCTACGTTCATAGTGTGCAACTCCTGTTGATTCATATAGGGGTGTTGCCGACGCTCGCACCTCGCGCGGTGTCCGGAGAAACTCTCACCGCGCCTCGCATCAGATCAGGACTGAGATCATGCATACGATCTTGCTACCCGTGACCGCCCCTCGCAAGCCGACACGCTCACTGGGCTCGCGTTGGCTACCCGCCGTGCGGGCCGCGATCGCCAGTGCCGCGATGCTGGCGACGGCGTCGACCGGATTCGCGCAGGGAGCCACCGCCGCCGTACCAGGGAAGCCGGTCCGCGACTACTGGGTGTACGTGGGCGCTGAGTCGGCTGACAAGATCTATCGTATCCGATTTGGACCCGCTGGAACGGTCGTCGAAAAGACGATTGTTGTTGGTGAGCTCGCCGCGGAGATGGAAGGACCGCACGGCTTGGCCATTTCGCGCGACGGCAAGTACTTGCACATGACCACCGGTCATGGCACGCCCGATGGGAAGCTGTGGCGCTACGCCTTGGGTCCCGATACGCTCGTTGGCCCCGGTGTGCTGCTCGGAAACTTTCCCGCGTCGCTCGACGTCACACCCGACGGCCTGTATTCGTTCTCGGCGAATTTCAATCTGCATGGCGACATGATTCCGTCCACCGTCTCGGTGGTCTACGTACCCGATCAGACCGAAGTCGCGCGCATCGTCACCTGCACCATGCCGCACGGCAGCCGGATCTCTCCCGATGGCCTGCGTCAGTACTCCACCTGCATGATGGATGACCAGCTGGTGGAGATCGACACGCGGGACTTCGAAGTCGCCCGCCGGTTTTCCCTGGCCAACGGCAAGGAGGGACCGCTCGCCAAAGATGCAGGCAGCACGATGGGCGACATGGCGAGTATGAAGCATGATATGGCGAGTATGAACCACGGCGTTCCCGCAGCCAGCGCCAAGCCGGTGGTGAAACCTGCCACGGCCACAGTCGATCCGGCGCAAGTCGGTCGCGCGGGAATGGGCATCGAGAAACACACGATGACGCCTGCCTCGTGTTCGCCAACGTGGGCACAACCGTCGGCCAGCGGACATCATATCTGGGTGGCGTGTAACAAGTCCGACGAGATTATCGAGGTGAATACCAAGTCATGGACGCTCACGCGGCGCATGAGAACGGGACGCGGTGTGTACAATCTCGCCGTAACACCCGACGGCACACTGCTCGTAGCCACGCTCAAGCAGGGCAATAGTGTTGAGATTTTTGATGTCGCCAGCGGCCGAAGTCTCGCGCAGATCAAGACGTCCAATACCCTCGCGCACGGAATCACGATCAGCAGCGATTCGAAATACGCCTTCGTAAGCAGTGAAGGCGTGGGAGCCGCGCCAGGCAAGGTTGATGTGATTGACCTTGCGGCACGTGCCAGGGTAGGCACGGCAGACGTGGGGCAGCAGGCCAGTGGTATCGCGTTCTGGAAGATGAGCAACTAGTCATGGGGCACGAGCGGAACGAACCCCGCGCGTGATGGACCCGACGCCGCGCGCGCTTTCCGTATTGCGCGCGATGATCGACGCGCTCGACCGGGATCTGCTGCAGATCATGGCGCGTCGCATGGCGCTCGTCGCCGAAGTCGCGGCGTACAAGCGAGCCCATGGCATCCGCATTCGTGACCCGCAGCGCGAGCGCGACGTGCTCCACGATCGACGTGATCGCGCGCTGGAACTGGGACTGCCGGTCGGCGAAATCGAATCCATTTTCCGCGTGTTACTGCGCTCGAGTCGTGATCATCAGGCGGCGCTTCGTGCCGAGGTCCCGCTGGACGCGACGTCGCACACGGTCGCGATACTCGGTGGACACGGTCAGATGGGGGCCCTGCTGGCGCGGCTCTTCGGGGACATGGGTCATCGGGTGCTGATCGTCGATCGCGACACCGAACTCCGAGCGGCGGCCGCGGCAGCCGAATCGGACGTCGTGGTGATCAGCGTGCCCATCGACGATACCGACCGCGTGATTCGCGACGTGGGACCGCACCTGCGCGAGGAGGCACTCTTGATGGATATCACGTCCATCAAAGAAGCGCCAATCGCAACGATGCTCGCGTCGACGCGCGCGAGTGTCGTGGGGACGCATCCGATGTTCGGGCCAGGCGTGCATTCGTTGCAGGGTCAACGATTCGTGGTGTGCCGGGCGCGGGGCGATGCGTGGGCCGATTGGGTGGTGAACACGTTCACCGCTCGGGGGCTGACCGTGACCGAGGCAACGCCCGTGCAACATGATCGCGCCATGTCGATCGTGCAGGTGCTCACGCACTTTCAAACACAAGTCTTGGGACTCACGCTCGCCAAGCTTGGCGTACCGCTCGACGAGACGTTGCGCTTCACGTCACCCGCGTACCTGCTGGAGCTGTATGTGGCGGCGCGTCACTTCGCACAGGACCCGCAGTTGTACGGACCGATCGAGATGCGGAATCCTGGTACCCCTCAAGTGGCTTTGGCATTTCGGGATGCCGCCGAAGAACTGGCTGCCGTGCTGGCGAACGGTGATCAGGCCGCATTCTCGGCGATGTTCGAAAACGTACGCGAATTTTTTGGCGCATTCACGGACGAAGCGGTTGAACAATCCAGTTACCTCATCGATCGCATCGTCGAACGGACCTGAGCGTCGCGCACTGTACGCGCAAATTTCGTCCGGATAGCCACTGTTCGTTCCAGATCGTCTCGCGCCTGCAGGAGCTTCTGGCGCAGGTCCAGGGGAAGCGAGGGATTCCCTTTGAGCCACCGATCCACCGCCTCAAGCGCTTCGCTGCTCTGTTGCCCACCCAACAGGGCGCCAATCCAACTGCCCAGGAAAAAGATTCGGCGGTTCCGCTGAATCCATGGCAATGTGTCCATCGACAACTCCAGGTACGGGCGCGTAAGCGCCGCCTGTTCAGGATCGTGGAACGCGCGCAGACTCGACGTCACCCACTCTTCGTTCAGGGTGCGATCGGCAAACCACTGCGAGAAGAGCGCGCGTTTCTCGCCCGCGTCCGGGCGCGCGGCCGCCGCGACAAACGCCTGGCGCTTTCCCTCGGTGGTAGAATCGCGTCGTGCTTCCGCCGACAATCGCGAGCTCGCCGACGCGGCGTTTCGAGACACCAGTCGAGTCACAATGGCCCATCGGGTGGGTGGGCGCAACGGCAACCCCGAGGCCGAATCCCTATCCAGCCACGCGTCGAGACGCGCCAACGCTGCGTCACTTCTCGCCAAACCGATCGTCGCGTCGAGAAACGTCTTGCGCGGCCCATACGCGCGTGTCGAATCGGCGGCGCCGGCCAACAACATCGCTTCGGCGCGAGGCAGCAGCGAGTCGCGTGCCGCATCCGACGCGTAGCGCGTGAGCGTCGTGCCTAATCGACCCACCATCGATCCGACCAGTTGCTCATCTGCTTCGCGCGGGATTTCGCGCAGGGCGAGTGCGATGAATCGCTCCGGTGCCAGGCGCGCGTCGCGCACGAGATCCCACAGCGCGCCCCAGAGCATGGCCCGTAACAGGTCATCGCGTACGGAGCTCACGTGCTGCTCAAGCCACCGCACGCTCGCCGAGTCCGGCAGGACCAGGGCATAGCCATAGTCGCCATCATTCGCAAACACGAAGTCGGGAGCGGGTCGTCCCCGCGCGGCCACCACCTCGTGTGACAGCGTTCGCATCTCGACCGGCAGCCGTTCCATTCGTCCGTCCGCGTAGGCCAGCAGCAGCTGCATGTTGAGGGGCCACGCCCCCACCCCTGACACCTTGGGTTGCGCAGGTCGCTGCGTCAGCGTGAGTCGCGTAATGCGGCCGTCACGAACGGCAACGTGCTGTTCCACCACCGGCATCCCGGGACGAAGAATCCACGCGCGACCCCACGACGTCAGGTCACGTTTCGACGCGACGCCGATGGCGGACAACAGTTCGCGCCACGTCGCATTGCCATAGACATGGTCGCGGAGAAATCGCTGCACGCCCGATTGAAACGCCGATTCACCGACCACATAGTTGAGCTGTCGCAGGATGCCCGGAGCCTTGTTATAGACGATCGGACCGTAGTTGCTCTTGGCCTGATCCAGGTTCGCCAGCTCCTGCCACACCGGTGTGGTACCGGCCGTGGCATCGGTGCCGTACGCGACCGGCTTATTGCGCAGATAGAAGGTCTTCCACGCGTTGGCCTGTGGATCGAGCGACGATTGCATTTTCGCCGCCATATAGGTGGCGAATCCTTCTTTCAGCCACAGGTCGTCAAACCATCGCATGGTCAGGTAGTCACCAAACCACTGATGCGCGACTTCGTGATACACGGTCGCCTGCCGTCCTAACAGCTGCGAGATAGTAGGACGCTCGCGATAAATGAAAGTCTCTTCGTTGTAAAACACCGCGCCCGGATGCTCCATGCCGCCAAACGGAAACGCCGGCGCCAACAGAAAATCGAATTTGTCAAATGCGTAAGGAATGCCAAACCACGCCCCCAACCATCGCAGCGCGCGGGCATTCATCGCTACCAGCGAGTCGGTGTCCGCCTCCTTCGCGCGCGAGGCGCGCATCCACAGGGATAGTGGTACGGGCGCCTCGCCGTCACGTATACTCACGCGCTGTGTCGTGACATGCCACGGCCCGGCGGCAAACGCCACGAGGTAGGTGCTCAGCGGCCGCGTTTCCGCGAAACGATGCGTCACCGAGAAGGCGCTGCTGTCGCGCCCAAGCAGTGCGCCGTTGGCCAGTGCGTTCCAATGACGCGGCGTCACCAGCGTCAGGGACACGCGCGCCTTGAGATCGGGTTGATCGAAACACGGAAACAACAAATTCGCATCCGACGGTACCAGCAGCGTGTACAGATAGTCCTGGTTGTCAGTGGCATCGTGGGTGCGGATAATGCTGGCGCCCGCTGACGCGATCGGCGCCCGGAAGCCGATGTCCACGTGGTTCAGACCGGCACGAATGTGTTCGGCAGCGAGGGCGAGGTGTGCCCCATTCCAGACCGCTGGCGTGACCGACACGCGCACGCCGTTTACGCGCAACGAATCCACGGACAGTCCGCGAAAGTCCAGCACCACGTCGCCGGGTGCGACGCGGTGAAAGCGCACGGTGACATGTCCCGCCGCCGTATCGCGGCGCGTCACATCGAACGTCAGCGCATAGCGGACATCGGCGATGCGTGCGCGGCGCAGCGTCGCCAGTTCACGTGACACCCCCGCCCCCATGAGCGACGCTGCCGTCGGCGGGCGGGACGGACGCGTGGACTGCGCCGACAGCCCCGGCGTAACCACGACGGCGCCACACAGGGCGAGCGCGAGCCGTGTCCGCGCGGCACCCCGGGACAACCTCGACGCACTCATTCGATCGTGTCCAGCACGTCGCGCACGGTCCCCACCAGCTCGTCCAGCTGCGCCTCGGTAATGATGAGCGGTGGCGCCAGCGCAATCGTGTCACCCGTCTGTCGGACCAGCACGCCGCGCGTGAAGCATTCCAGGAATACTGCCTGCGCGCGCGCCCCCGGCGTACCATCGCGCGCCGCGAGTTCCACCGCACCGACCATGCCGATGTTGCGCACGTCCACCACATGCCGTCGTCCGCGCAAATCATGCAGGGCACGCTCCAGTCGAGGTGCCATCTCGGCGGCGCGCGCAAAGAGACCCTCCGATTCATACAGCTGAAGCGTGGCCAGTCCGGCCGCCGCAGCCAGTGGATGCCCGGAGTAGGTGTATCCGTGAAAGAATTCAATGCCCGGTGCGGCGTGTGACACGACGGTGTCGTGGATGTCCCGGGCAACGCACACGGCGCCCATCGGCACCGCACCGTTCGTGATGCCTTTCGCCAGCGTCATCAGGTCGGGCGTTACGCCAAATCGCGACGCGGCAAACGCCGAGCCGGTTCGTCCGAAGCCGGTGATGACTTCGTCGAAAATCAGCAGAATGCCGTGCGCATCGCACAGCGCGCGTAGGCGCTCCAGATAGCCCACCGGCGGAATCAGTACACCGGTAGATCCGGCGACGGGCTCGACAATCACCGCAGCGATCGTATGGGCGTCATGATGCGCAACGATTCGTTCGAGATCGTCCGCCAGTTCGGCGCCGTACGTCGGTTGACCGCGCGAGAACGCGTTGCGTGCGGGATCGTGCGTGTGCACGAGGTGGTCGGTGTGCGGCAATAACTGCGCTTCGAATGCCTGCCGATTGGGCGCGATCCCGCCAACGGAAATTCCGCCAAATCCCACGCCGTGATAGCCGCGCTGACGTCCCACAAAGGTCACGCGCGCGGGTTCGCCGCGCGCACGATGATACGCCAATGACATCTTGAGCGCGGTATCGACCGCTTCACTTCCGGACGTGGTAAAAAAGATTCGGTCGAGAGGGCTCGGCAGGATGCCGGTCAATCGTTCGGCCAGCGCGAACGACGACGGATGACCCATCTGAAAGCCGGGCGCGTAGTCCAGTATTCCCGCCGCCTCGCGAATCGCCGCCACGATCTCCGTTCGGCCATGCCCGGCGTTCACGCACCACAGGCCGGACACGCCATCCAACACCGGTCGGCCGTCGGCGTCGTGGTAGTACATGCCCTCGGCGCTTACCAGCATCCGGGGGGCCGCCTTGAACGCCCGATTGTTGGTGAAGGGCATCCACAGGGCGTCGAGAGACGGGAGGGTCAGGGGCATCGTGTGTGAAGTCATGGGCGCGAAGGTGGTGAAAGGGAAGCCGTCCGTCCAGCGCTGGCGGGAAAGGGCGCCTCGCTCGCTCCGGGAATAGATTCCGGGTTTGGTGCGTCTTCCCCATCGCGATGATAGGTATCCAACCCGACTCCGCCTCAGAACGCCAGTCGCGCTATGAAACCCTGGTGCTGCCGCACCTCGATCGACTGCTGGGGTTTGCGGCACGCCGCACGCCGGAACTGGGCGACGCGGAAGACGCGATTCAGGACATGTGCATGCGGGCGTGGCTGGCCTTCGACGACCTCCAGGATGCTGCGCGGGTGCGCCAGTGGCTGTTTCGCATACTCCGCACCGTCTTAAGCGACTCCCTCGAGCGCAGCGGTCGACGCAATAGACTCGTCCCCATGACCCGGCCCGAGGACGTGCACGAGGAGCTCGTCGCGGGCGAACGCGACGCCGTGTTTTCCGAGGTGGTGGCGCGCATGGATGCGGAGATGCTCCAGTCGGCGCTCGCGGCGATTCCTGAGGACTTTGCGGCGGCGGTCGAACTGCATGACATCGATGGCTTCAAGTATCAAGAGATTGCGGATATCGTCGGGGTGCCCATCGGGACCGTCATGAGTCGGATTTCGCGGGGGCGGCGGCTCTTAGCGGGCGTGATCATGGAACACCGATCGACCCGGGCGCTTGGCCTGTCGCCGACTGCGGACGTGTCGGACGGAGTGCGCGCCACTCGCGCCAGCGGGTCGAATCGCCGGAAACCGTCATGACCGAATTCAATCGTTCGCGTCACCCATCGGGTCAGCCCGAAGACGACGCGGAGCGGGAAGCGCGGCACGAGGTGCTGGCCACACTGCTTGGTGCCTACGCCGACGGCGAACTGCCGGTCGAAACGTCCTCGCAGATTGACGCCCATTTGTTGGGGTGCGGTCGTTGTCGCAGTGAACTGCGCGTGCAGCACACCGTGAGTCAGCGGCTTTCGCGAAGCACCGTGCCAACTGCAACCGCGGCGCTACAGGATCGTATTCGCGCCATGCTGGCCGCCACGCCAGTGCCCGCGCGTGCGGAACCGCGCGTTGAGTCAGCGCGCCGTCGGCATCGCTCGATGGCGGTGATCATGGTGCTGGTACTCGCCACGGTGACCACCGTGATCGTGCAACAAGGCGGGGCACCGCAACTCGATCCACCGCCGTTGGTGGCCAGCCCTGCCGTACCGGCCATCGCGAGCATTCTCACCGAGTATCGACGCGTGTCGCAGGGTGACCTTCCGGGCCGCGCGCGCGATCTCGAAGCCGTGCGACGTTCGCTGCCGTTCCCCGTCAGTCCGATTGTCAGTACCGACGCGCATCTGCTGGCCGCGTGGACCGCCGACCTCGATGGGGAGCCCACCGCCGTGCTGGCGTATCGATGGAAGGAACAGGTGGTGCTCCAATACATCGTGGCCGAGTCATCGCTGTTCCGCGCGCTCGAGGTGCGCCGCGCCTTCGCGGAACGTCGTGCCGTCGTGGTGCAAGACGGTGTGCAGGGGCTCATCGCGTGGCCGGAAGCCAGCGCGGGCTCGGTCCTCGTGGGCGATGTACCATGGATCACGCTCGTGCCGCTCAGCCGCGCGCACGTACGCTGATGGTGTGCGGGGTGGGGAGGACGGTGCGGGCGTTGTATTGCCAATGCGTCTCAGGGAGCACTGATTGGAGAGGTGATGCTTCCGAAAATTCTCCGGGTCGGCGCCGGGCTTCGTGGCGCTGGCGCCGCGTTGGCGCGTGCGGGCCCGTTGGCCCTGTGCGCCGCGCTGTCCGCCACCTCGTCTGTGCGCGCGCAATCGGTCCCCCCGCGACCTGATTCTGCGGCGCGGGATTCGCTCGCGCGTGCGACGTCTGACTCGCTGGCGTCGCGATTGGCGCGGGCCGAAGCGGACATTGCGTTGCTGCGTCAGCAGCTGGTCACCGAAGCGTCGACCCAAGTGCGGTTGCGTTCGCGGTTGCGTCTGGACTTGCACGCCCGATTGCTGACCAATGCCTTCTTGACGACGGCCGAGTCCAACAATCCGGAAATCCCGGTGTTCGCCCGGGCGCCGAGCGTGGCGAGTAAGGACGGGTCAGCAGGACGCGCGCTCGGGCTTTCCCTCCGACAAACGACGATGGGAGGCTCGGTCAGTCTGGATAGTCTCCTCGGTGCCACGTTTACGGCCGACTTTGAGCTGGATTTCTTTGGTGGTGTCACGGCCGAGGGGCCACCGTTGTTCCCTCTTCCGCGATTGAGAACCGCGCGTGGATTTCTGCGATGGCGCGCCACCGAGCTGATGGTCGGTGCGGATACTCCCCTGATTTCCGATCTCGACCCTGTCGGCGCGGCGGCCATTGCCATCCCGACCTTCGCCACGGCCGGTAATCTCTGGAACTGGTTGCCGCAGGTGCGACTCACGCGGGAGCTGGGTGTCTTGCGCCCTGGTGACCATTCGGTGCATGTGGCGCTACAAGCGGCGGCACTCAACCCGTATTCGGGTGATCGACGCGTCGATGTGTCTGGCGGCGTCGACGCCGGCCTTCGCTCGGCACGTCCTACGCTCGAGGGTCGGCTGCGCGCGCAGTGGGGCCGGGAGCATGAGGCGACAACATCGCAGCGCATCGGCGACCGCGGCGGTGAGGTCGGCATTGGCGCACATCGCGGGTGGCTGCGCCTGAGTGGCGATGCACTCACCACCAGTTGGGCTCTGAGTGCCGATGCCCGCATCGGACTGACGCACGGTGTGGAACTTCGCGGCGAAGCCTATCGGGGCCGCCTGCTGCGTGGGCTTGGCGGCGGCGGAATTGGTCAGAACTTCGCGCCGTCTGCCAACCATGATGGAATCGGCGATCCACTCACCAATACGGCCGGCTGGATTCAGATCAATGCCCAGCTGCGACCGTCCCTGATGGCCGGTGGCGGCTGCGGCAGTGATCGGGCGCACAACGGGTCGCCGGCACGGCAACGCAACACGGCGTGTGCCACGCATTTCGCATGGCGGCCGTCGTCACCACTGCTGGTCGGTATGGAGTATCGCGACATCATGACGCGAGGCCCATCCGGACGACAGCGGACACGTCATTTCAATCTCTTCTTCGGTATCGAACTGTGATGCGCCGGGCATTGACGCCGAGCCGGTGGTTGGTCGTCATCGCGCTCTCGTGCAGCGCCCTGTGGCCCGCCGCACCGGCGACGGCTCAGGGCGTGGTGGCGGGTACCGTGACGATGGTCGAGCGCGGTGCGAAGGTCAGCAAGCAGCTTGCCGATGCCGTCGTGTATTTGGTCGCTGATGGAATGGTCGCGCGCTCAGGAACATCGCTGGACCACGCGGTGGTGAAGATGGATGATCGCGAGTTCATTCCGCACGTACAGATCGTTCGCGTGGGCGGCAGTGTTGCGTATCCGAACCGGGATCCGTTCAGCCACAATGTGTTTTCCAACAGTGCGCTCGGCGCCTTCGACCTCGGGCTGTATCGCACGGGCGCCTCTCGCACCACGATCTTTGCCCGCCCCGGTGTCTACGCCGTGTACTGTAACATCCACGCGCGCATGGTGAACTTCGTGCTCGCGATCAATACGCCGCACGTGGCTCGCGTCGCAAAGAACGGCGCGTTTCAGATCGCGGACGTACCGGCCGGTATCTACCAGTTGCACGTCTGGCACGAGCGCGCTGCGGAGGTCGTGCAAACCGTCAATGTGTTGCCATCAGGGATTGGCGGCCTCACTATTTCGCTCGATGCGCGCGGGTACACGCCAACGTCGCATCCTGACAAACTTGGTAAGCCGTACGCTTCCACGCGTGCGGATCGCTATTAAGTGGCCGTGCGTACGCGAGACGCGATGACCGACCTTGGCGCACGCGCGGCATCGAGTATCACCTGGCGGGTGTTCGCGGGCACGGCAATCATTGTCGGGGTGGTCGTAATGGTGGCGTTGGTGATGGCCGCCTCGGCCGCACGCCGCTCGGCCGATGCCACCGCGCGGCGCAGTCTCGAGCAGGCCGCAGATCTGGTGGCGCAGTTGTTGGCGGGTCGTGAGCGCAGTCTCGCCGGTGGTGCGCGCGTATTCGTGCAGGGACCGTATTTTCGGACGCTGGTCGCTGAACGCCGCCGCGACGACATTCTCGATCAGACGTTTGAAGCGGTCGAGCAACTGGATGCCAAGTGGGTCTTTATCACCGACGGCGTCGGGACCCTGCTCGCCAAGTCGGACGAGCCGTCGGCGTCGGGCGACGCGCTGGGGCGTGTTCCGCTGGTGGCTGGTGCGTTGCGCGGACACGTCTCGGGCGGATTCGGCGTCTCAGGC
>JANLVM010000586.1:0-1691 GCA_031364015.1 Gemmatimonadaceae bacterium | reverse complement strand
TGGCGCTAATCCCCTCGTTGACTTCGCGAACACGAGAAGAATCACGATGCGCGTGAAGCAAGGAGTTGTTTTACCCGCACCCTAACCGATCAGGAACGCACATGCGTCAGCGTGGCCGCATCACCGCACGACTAACCGTCGCCTGCCTCGTCATGATGTGGGGCTGTGCGGAGAAGAGTCCGTCCGCTACGCCTACGCCGCTTCCGGCACAGTCGATTGCGAACGTTTCCTACGGCAACAATGTGTTGCAGGTCATGGATGTGCGCCTTCCGGCCGGACGCGGCGCGACCACCGGCGTCGTCGTGTTCATTCACGGCGGCGGATGGGCTAAGCAGTGTGCCGCTCAGCGTGCACGATCCCGTACTGTCGAACGATGTAGTGGCGACCGTCGACAGACACTAATTCTGTGTCGCCGCGCGCTGCTTCTCCCACACAAACCGCTTGAAAAACACGCCCATCTTGTCAAAGGTCTCGATCCACTTGCTGTGCAGCATCGACTCGTGCAGATCGTCCGGCACCACGATCAGTTCATGATACACACCACGCGCTCGCAGCAGCTGCACCAAACCGACGGTCTGTGCGAAGTCCACATTGCGATCATCGTCTCCGTGCACCAGAAACACGGGTGACTTCCATCCATCGATCGCGCCCACTGCAGACGATTTGAAGGCCTGGTTTGTGGAGTCGATGACGTTGCCGTACAGATGGACACCCGCCAGATCGGCGCCGGCCACGAAAATGTCGGAATTGCGGGCCAGTGCCTGCGATGTCAGCAGCCCGCCGTACGACAACCCCCAAATTCCCACGCGCGACGCGTCGACATCCGCGCGCCCCTGCAGATACTTGGCACCCGCGACCACGTCCTGATACTCCGAGTTCCCTCGACTCTGCGTTCCCGCCGCAGTGCGAAAGCTCCGACCATAACCGATGCCGCTGCGATAATTAATCGAAAGCACCACGTACCCCTGACTCGCCAACCACTGATTGACGGCGTACGACCAGTGGTAGAACTGCATGTAGTGATAGCCGGGCAGCATCTGTCGCGCGGGACCGCCATGCACAAACACGATGGCGGGTCGCTTCTCGCCCGATTTCATGTCCTTCGGCAAGAACAGTGTGTTGCTGATGTCGAGCCCGTCGGCCGCCTTCGTGTGCACCACTTCCGGCATCACATGCGCGTGCGTGGGAAAGTGCGGGCTCAGCGTTGGGAAGATGACTTTCGGCGCACCTCCTGCAATTGGTACCAGCGCGATCGATGCCGGCGTTCTCGCATCCATGTAGATCACCGCCACGTGCTTGCCCGATGCCAGGGGCTGTGGAGACGTCTCGATACCATCTCCCGTGGAAATACGCGTTGGCGTGCCGCCGCCCGTCGGCACCATCCAGATGTGCCGACGCTCGATATCCGTGGCGTTGGTGCAGTAGAACAAGGTCTTGCCACCATCCCGCGACAGTGCCAATGACGTCGCGTTTTCAATCAGTCCGTCCGTTGTCGTGAGTCGCACCGGTGCGCCGCCATTCACACTGATGGAATACCAGCGGTCCCACTCGTCCTTTGGAAATGTGACCGGGAAGATCACCTGCTCGCCGGCCCACTCCATGTTGGCGGCGGTCGTGAAGACACTGTCTCGCGGCGCGTTGTGCCAGAACTCTTTGGCCTCGCCCGACTCCGCGTCGGCGATCATCAGTGA
>JANLVM010000304.1:0-1861 GCA_031364015.1 Gemmatimonadaceae bacterium | reverse complement strand
CAACCGCCGCTTCATACCAACTATCCCGATTCAACGCGCGGCTGCAGCGCGTCCAAGACACCGTCGGTCATAGCCGGATGCGCACCCGATCTCCCGTGAACCGCACCGCCGTCGCCGTTTGCATTCCTGCCACGCGAGCGGCGAACAATCGCGGCACGGCGCCACTCATCTTCGACCCGCGCACAAGCTGCAATGTGAGCTGCCGACTTCGGTCATCCCACAGCATCTCAATCCCTGTCCACTCGCCCTTGCGGTAGTTGAACGTGTGGCCGTCATCATCGTACATCACGCTGGTGCGGCTCGCGCCCGGATACACCACGAGCTCCGTCGGTTCGTTGCTTGGCTCTTCCGTGTATTGCTTGACCGGTCCCATCGGAATCACCGCGCCCGCGCGCACGTATAACGGCATCGTCGCAAGATCGACCGGCTTCTCAACTTCGCGTCCGCCTTCAACACGCTCGTTCGTCCAGAAATCGTACCACACGCCGCGCGGTAAGTAGACTCGGCGCGACGTCGCGCCCTTTTCCACCACGGGCGCGACGAGAATGTCTGGGCCCCACAGGTACTCATCACCGCGCCTAACGGCCGTCGCATCGTCGACGTGATGCAGCCACAGCGCACGCATCATCGGCATTCCCGTCTGATGCGTCTCACGCAGTGCTGAATACGTGTACGGCATGAGTCGCATGCGCAGCTCGAGATAATCCTTAAGAATCGGCTCGACCTGCTTGTTGTTCAGCTCCGCGGGATCAACGCGGAAGCTGTTGTTGGCGCCCGTCTCGAAGGGCCCACCGTCACCGCCATCCCACCCCCACGGCAAACGCAAATGCCAGTTGCGACCGTGACAGCGGAAGCTCGGGCAAAATGCCCCGAACTGGAACCACCGTACGTGCAGTTCACCGGTGTACTCTGCCGTCGGATAGAAACCGCCGATGTCACTTCCCCAGAGCGGAAATCCGGAAAGACCCGAGTTGATTCCGATGGGCACGTGCAATTGCAGCGTGCGCCACAAACCTTGCGTGTCACCGGACCAGATGTAGCCGCCGTAACGCTGAATCCCCGGGCTCGCGTTGCGATGCAACGCAAATGGTCGCTCGTTCGGCACCCACTGCTGCATGCCTTCCCAGTACATCCGGTGGCGATTGAGGCGTGATGGGCCGTCGAGTCCATCTCCCTGATCGGGCCACCAGCCGTCGACACCAACCGTGTCGAACACACCCTTGTGCACGGGCCAATAACATGCGGCAGTGCGATCGGGAGGCCACTGATTCTGGTCATTGCGTCCACTCGGCTGCGGCAAGCCCGTGCACGCGTCGGTCACTGAGCCCGTGAGTGTGCGCCCCTCGATCACGACGTGCAGCACCACTCTGAAATGCTGTCCGTGCAGCTCGTCGAACATCGGCTTCGGATTCGGAAAGTTTTCAGGCTTCCAGCCGAACTCGCCGTTCCGCGTATTCCATCCCGACGGCGTGAATTCCGTGCCGAGATAGATCAGTGTGTCGCACGGCAACTTCTTCTCACGCATCGTGCGCGCGACACCAAGGATTTCATCCGGCCCACTCAGCGTGCGATGAGACTGCTGATACCCGAGTGTCCAGCGCGCTGGCATTTCCTGAAAACCGGTGATCATCGCGTACTCGCGCATGATGACCTTCGGATCGCGCGACGCGACGAGGAAAACATCGAGGGGCGAATTCGTCGTCAGTTGCGTCGGCGTTGGGCTCGCTGCACCGACGACTCCCGCCTCGCCCCCGAACGCCCACTGCGGCGCGGGCGTGAACTTGCCCTCTGCCCCCGTCAGATCAAACGTGCCATACGGCTGATGGATGAACATCGCCCAACCATCTTCAGTGCCGATGAG
>JANLVM010000293.1:0-2042 GCA_031364015.1 Gemmatimonadaceae bacterium | reverse complement strand
CTTTGGCAACACCCTTGGCCGCAACACCACCAGCCACTGCACCGATGGCAGCACCTGCAGCCATGCCGACCGGGCCGCCCATGGCGCCGAACGCAGCGCCGGTCACGGCACCCGCACCCACACCAGTGCCTGTGGCCAGGCCGTGACTTTCAAGGTCGTCACCGACTCGCGGGTTGACCACTTCACCAGCACCTTCACCTGCAATGCTGCCAGCGGCGGCGCCGATGGCTGCGCCCACGGCTGCTCCCAACGGACCAGCCGCCAGGGAGCCCGCGACTGCGCCACCCACCGCACCGGTCGACGCGCCGACTCCAGTGGCCAGGTCGTGCTGGTTCTCAGTGCCTTCCGTCGAGGGGTTGACCTGTTCGGCGATGCCGCGGCCAGCGAGCGCGCCGCCCACAGCCCCGATCACCATGCCCGCCAGTGCGCCAATCGGCCCTGCCACTGCCGTGCCTGCAACAGCACCGGCAATCGCGCCACTGCTGGCACCAACGCCGGTGCCGACGGGGTGCGAGCCGTCGTCGTCTGCTTTCTCGATCTTCTGCTTGTCCTTGACCATGTCCATGGCGGTATCTCCTGTGTCTGGGGTACTGTTACTTCAAACGTTAGGGTTTGGCACTGGTTCAGTGAAGTCGTGCGCATTAAATCGTCGATCCGGAACGCGAAATCGGCCGTAGGACAGGCACCCGTCTGGCGGTCAGTAGAGCTGCAATGACGGCTTCGCCCGCTGCGCGCCAACGAATTTCTTGAACGCCAGGAATGACTGCGCAGCAGTGTCCTCTCGTGCCTACATCACCGTAGGGTCATGACCTCGATTGGTCTGTGCGTTTGCGTACTTTGGGCTCTATCGCTGGTAGTTTGGGTTCGCCAGCGCACGGTCATCGCGGGCGCGCCCCGGGATGATCTTCTGAAGCGTGGAACTGATGTCGCAATTGAAGGCAAGGTCTCGTGCCCTTCCGCTACTCGCAGCGGGCCATCAAGCAGCCAACAACCCAGCCCGCCACACGGCCGAACGCACTGACAAGGAATGCCGATGAACATCCTGATGGTCCTGAGCTCCCATGCCAAGTTGGGCGACACCGGGCGGAAGACTGGCTTCTGGCTGGAGGAACTTGCGGCGCCCTACTACGTCTTCAAGGATGCCGGTGCCATGGTGACGCTGGCCTCGCCATTGGGCGACCGGCCACCGATGGACCCGAAAAGTGACGAACCCGCTGCACAAACCGAGGCTACCTATCGGTTCAAGGCAGACGCAGCCGCGAACGAACAACTGGCGCACACGCGCAAGCTCAGTGACGTATCGGCCCGAGCCTACGACGCCGTGTTCTTTCCGGGTGGCCACGGCCCGCTGTGGGACCTTGCCGAGGACGTGCGCTCCATCGCGCTGATCGAAGCACTCTTTGCCGCATCGAAGCCCGTGGCCGCGGTCTGCCACGCGCCGGGCGTGTTGCGCAATGCAAAAGCGCCTGATGGCTCATCGGTCGTGCACGGCAGACAAGTCGCCGGCTACACCAACTCGGAAGAAGAGGCGGTGGGCCTGACCGATGTTGTGCCCTTCCTGGTCGAGGACATGCTGAAGGAACGAGGCGGCGTGTACTCCAAAGTCGCCGACTGGCAGCCGCACGTGGTGATTGACGGACTGCTGGTGACAGGGCAAAACCCGGCCTCTTCGGCACCGGCGGCGCGCGCACTGCTGAAGTTGCTGGCGCGTCATTGATAGCCCGCATGGATCGAGCGGCGGAACGTGCTCACCACAATAAGCGCCAGCAACGCCACCTGGACCGGCACACGCAGAATCAAGACCCAGTACGGCACGTCGAAAAGCTCGGTGCTCTGAAGCATGTAAATGTGCACCGGCGTGACCAGAATCGTCAGCACGAACAGCCCGATGCCAGCCGATCGGCGCGTTCTCGCAAAGAGCAATCTACCAGCGTCCAGAAGTTCAAAGACCCCACTCACCCACACCGCAGCGTAAGGCCAGGAAATGTAAGGCGGTACCAAGCGGACTTCAGTTTCGGTGGCAGCGAAGTGCGCGATGCCGC
>JANLVM010000273.1:0-1623 GCA_031364015.1 Gemmatimonadaceae bacterium | reverse complement strand
TCGTTGTGCCGACGTTCGCTGCGCTGGTCACGTTGGTCGTCGGCAAGCTTTCGGCGCGACGGTGGGCCCAGCGTGCGGCGCAGCTCGATCACCCGGAGCGTGCCACAGAGCTCGCTGCGGAGATCCTGCCGCGCGAACTCCGGATCTGGGTCGTCGCCCTGGCTGCTCTCAGCGTGGGGCTCTACTTCGTCGCGGTGGCCACCTTTTCACAGTCCGCCGATGAGCTCGGGTGGGTGATCGCTGCGCCGTGGGCGGTGATTCCGCTCGCGGTGTTCCTCGTCGAGCGATACGGTCATGACCCGATCGCCGAGGTGGACGCGATCATCCTGATCCCAGCAGCGAACGTCGAGGCACAGAAGGAGCAGCTCACGACCGCACTGATGCAGGCAGAGGATGCGTGGCGCCAGGTATGGACCTCATATGACGTGCTGATTCGCGAGATTATCGACGGTGCTTCCGGCGATCTGAACCTGTGGGAGCAAATCTACATGCGCGCCGACGCCAACTCGGGCAACGGTAACCCGTTCGCCCCGATCAGCGCGGGCGTTCAGCCCGTCGTCGGCCGCACCATCACCGCCCCGGTGAGTGAGGGCGAAACGCCCGCGCGTGCTGTTCCGGTGGTGCTCGAGGCTCAGCGTGGTCTCGTCACTGAGGTCGCTCCGTGGATCACGAAGCAGATCGAGCAGGACATCCAGATGCTGGCGGAGTGCCGCCCTCCGATCGATGGTGGCGACGAGCGCAGCGCGAGAGTCACCGACCTGTTTGAGACGGTATACGCTGCGGCGGTAGCCAAGACCGCAGCGCGCGCCGCAGACGCTGCGGACACCGTTCCCGTCGAGACCGTTCCCGTCGAGACTGCTTCCGTCGAGACCGACGCGCTCGAGACCGACGAGTGGGACCCGTCCGGCTTGTTGGATGACGCGGCGGTGCGCCAGTAGGTCGGGATGGCCTTTCGGCTCGTCCTGTTGCTCGGGCGGTGGTGCCGCAAGCACCACCGCCCGTTCCCCGCGGGGATCGGACGCTTGCTCTTGGTGCACGGACTTGTGCCGGCCGTCGCCCTGATTGTTGGCGTGTCCCTATGTGGCACGCTCTCGCTACTGGGGCTGTTGAGTATCGTCTTTCCTGCGCTAGAGATCGGGCTCGGTGGGTCACTGCTGCGGCCATTCGGATTCTGGTCGTGGTTGCCCCGACCCTGGCTCCGCCCGATCTCCTACCTCGCGTTCTACGGACCGTTGCTGGCGACCGTGGTGTTGTTCTGGCTGTGCGGCGAGCGCGAGCCGAGTGCAGTGCGCCGCAACGTCGTTCAGGCCCTTGCGGGCGCGATTCTCGTGCTGGTCATTCCCCTGGCCGATCTTGTGGGAATCGCACTCTGCGTCGCCAGCGCGGCGGTGCTCGTGTGGGCCAGTGCTCCATCCATCTTCGGGCGCGGTGTTGCCGCCGCCCGCTGGTTCGGATTCATCAAAGGAGGTGAGAAATGGACGATTTTTCGATAGTGGGTCGCCGCATGGCGATGTATGTGTGCCGCGCTTGTGGTGCCGAATGTGCCTACCCGGCCCGATTCAAAAAGTGTCCCGTGTGCGGGATCAAGTGGGGCTGAGCTAGGCGCTCATCCCACCCTCAGGG
>JANLVM010000223.1:0-3556 GCA_031364015.1 Gemmatimonadaceae bacterium | reverse complement strand
GGTATTTCGGAGTCAGGTTGTCGAAGGCGCTACGCAATTTCGACTGGTCAGGGTCACCACCGTTGATGCGCTCCACCTTGAGGAGCGCGAGATACCGTTCCCATTCCTTCGGCGGGCGGACCTCTCCCATCACCGTATCGCCGGTGCGGAGATCGAACCGCTTCACTTGAGAGGGCGACACGTAAATGTCGTCCGGGCCGTGCAGATAATTGAAGTCCTGGGAACGCAGAAAACCGTAGCCTTCCGGTAGCACTTCCAGAACGCCTTCGCCGTACAGTGTCTCTTCCGCATCGAGCAGCGCTTGCTCGATGCGGAAAATCAGATCCTGCTTCCGCAGCCCCGACGTGCTAGTGACCTGCAGCGACGCAGCGAGGGCCAGCAGTTCCGGGACGGATTTCCGCTTGAGCTCGGCGACGTGCACGACGCGGGGTCAGGGGTGAAGCGGGAGGTTCAACGCGCATGGCAGGACTCGAACCTGCGACCTTCTGCTCCGGAGGCAGACGCTCTATCCAACTGAGCTACACGCGCAATGGCAGGCCGGAAGCCAGCGCCTGCCTGATGAGGCCTTTGGCACGACCTTCCTACTTATGGAAGCGACGTCGTACGGTCCAGCCTGCGCAAGCTAATCGGCGGAGGAGGGGACGGGCAAGGAATCTTGCCGGAGATTGGCGCGGGTTGCAGCAGCGGCTTCGCAGAATGCCGCGACCGTGGCCTCGAGCGCGCCACTCTGCCGAAGCCCAATGATGCCCTGGCCAGCGTAGCGACGCAGAATGTTGCCGAGGTTGTGACCATCGGTGAACCCCAATTGACCGGCCACCGAATCCAGCGTGTGTCCCGGTTGGTTGAGCAGCGCGCTTGCCACGAGCAGCCGACACCACATCAGGAAGGCGTGGGTGGCAGGCAATCCGGCGTCAATCAAACGGTAGTCCAATGTTCGGCGAGACACACCAAAGACCGCAGCAACCGACTTGCGGTCGAGGCGTTCATCGGCGTGTTCCAGCGCGTACTCCAGGATCGGGAGCATCCGACGGGGCACGACTCCCTGCAACAATTGACTGACCTGCGCGCCGACGGCGCGTTGGGTGGCTGAAGCAAAGATCCGGGCGAAGCTGTAACGCAGTTCGTCCAACCCGTGCCGCACAATGTCCTGGACGCCTGAGCGCGCGACGTCCAGCAGCTCATTCGATTGGATGGTACTGAAATTGCACCACGCCACGAGCGGGTGTTGCGGGAACGCGTCATGCACGCGGCGCAGGGCACGCACCGCCAGGTCGTGGGTCGAGCCCCCGGCCTCGACTACGGTGAGGGCGATCCCCCCTTTGCTGAGGGCATCCAGGAGGGCCAGCTCGTCCTGAAACGCCACGATGGCGCTATGCGGCGGCGCGATCCCGCGCAACCTGACGATGGTGGAGGACGACGCCGGGACCCACGCGATCCCCAGTTCAGGGAGCATTGGGAGCCCCGAAACGGGCGGCCGGAAAACTCGTTGCCCAACGAGTGCGGTAATTGCCCAACGAGAGGAGGTACCCCGGCGGCTCATGCGCCATCAATGCGCACCCTCTCACTGGAGTAGCTCATGTTCAATACCCGTCGCCTGCTGTTGATTGCCCTGCTCACTATCGCGCCCGCCATCGCGGCGTGCGGATCCGTAACTGGCAACGACGTTCCGCCACCGCCGCCGCCGGTTGATTCGACGCGCTTCGATAACCGTCCCTGGGGTTGAGCCACGCCGGGTCATTATCAGACCGACAGCGCATCGAGCCGATGAATGCCGAGGTTCAGGTGCGGGTCCTGTCGGTTGAACGTCAGGATCGGATCCAGTACGACGTTGGCAACGGGGACATTACGCCGCTCGGCGCGTTCCCACCCAGCCGCAAGCGCGTCGGCTTTGAACTCGTATTCATGAAAACCATAGCGATACGCCAAGTCCCGGCTCTCTTGAAGTCGGGCGTTGGCGGTCTCGCACTGGCCAAGTACGGCCCACGCCTCCGCCGAGTAAAGCAATACCATCGCGGATACGTGGGGGAGATTGGCGCGCGCGATGTCCCTTCGCAGTTCTTGGTCGAAGTGACGCACCCGTTCAACATTGCCAAGTCGCGCGGCGGCGCGAACAGCGCCGCTCAATGTGACCATGTGCACTCGCGGCACTCGCGACAAGGTGAGCGCGTGCTCGAATCCGCTCATGGCAGCTTGAAAGAAACCCGCGCGGAGCGCTACAACCGACAGATCGGCGAGTGCCGAGGTGCGCGCGTCGAGGTCGTTTTCGGTCGCGTCGTACAGTTGCCAACCGTAGAGCAGGGCGTCTGCCACGCGTCCGCTGTCAAGCGAAATCGTCATGAGTCCTTGGCAAGCAGAAGCGAAAGTACTACCTGACGGAACGGCCAATCCCAGCGCCTTGAGGTATTCCGCCTCAGCCGCTGGAAGATTGCCGCGCATGTCCAGCAAAAGCGCGAGTCCGATGTGCCCTCGGGCCGCTAACGGACCATCACGCTTGCGCATGCTGGTATTCAGCATGGTCGCGTAACAATCTTCGGCCGTCGACAACTCGTTCATCTGACGGGCAATGCGGCCGAGGTGCACCGTCGCCAGCGCCGCGCTCACGTAGTCGGCTCGTGCCGTCAACCGGCAGATCGCCGACACCGTGGTGTAGGCGAGTTCGAAGCATCCAGCCTTTTCCATGGCTTCGGCCGCCACCCGGAATTGTTCAGCCACCTGCCCGAGTTGATCGGCAGGTGCGGGTCGCGCGTCGTGGCGCATACTTGGTCGCTCCGTCGCAAAGGCGTGGAGTAACGTTTGCGCCGCCTTGAGGGCCAACGACCGACTGGGTCCGGTAACCGAACTCAATTGATCGGCCGACTGTGCGACCGAAAGCCACGGGATGAGTGCATCGCCCACGTCCGACGCGCGTTCGGAGGCGTTACGCGCGTCTTCGGCAAACGCCTGAAGCGGCGTCAGGGGTTTACGCATGGGTGCCGGGGTGGCGGGGCAATACTGCCATTCCAATGAATCTCATTGGAGGGAGGTCCCGTGGAAAGAGGAAGAGCGTCATGTCGGTATTGGTTGTTCGAGCGCATCGCTCAGGGCGGACACCAGTAACTCAGCCCACGCCGCCCTGGAGTTCCAACGTTGCATCGCATGCAGGAGTTCGACGTCGTCCGCCGCGTTGTCGATCTCATCGAGTTCCGTGTGCAGTTCGCTCTGCACGGTCTGCAGTGCGTCCACAAGCTTTCCCAGATGAGCCTCGGGACCCACGAGCGCGGCGGAGTCGAGGATCCGGGCGATAGCATTGAGGAGTTTCGACGCAAGCATGTTTATACCATGCACCCGTGCGCGGCGAAACAACCGCACTCGTTGGGCAACGACCGCACTCGTTGGGCAACGAGTTTCGAAATTCGGCCGTCGTCATGACGGTGGCTGCAGTTGCGTCGATCGGTTTTCGCCTGTTCAAGCTGCGCGAGTCCACTTCGGCGAACTATTGCTTGCTCATGCGCGATTTCGCTCTCGCCAACCTCCTCTCCGCACCGCACATTGAAAGTATCCGGCAACCCTTTTGACC
>JANLVM010000210.1:0-2053 GCA_031364015.1 Gemmatimonadaceae bacterium | reverse complement strand
CCCCATGCTTGCCTCGCTGGCGGTCGGCGAGATGTGGTACCGCAAGGGCCAGGAGAAGACCTACCTGTCGCTCGCGGCAAACGTAAGCGTGCGACCACTTGGCTCGTGCACCACCACGTGCTGCCGGGCGCGCACGTCGCTCGCATTCACGCCCCATTGCTTCGCGGCCGCATCTTCCAGCAGCGCCCGCATAGTTGCACCGGCCTCGCGGTACTTGGTGAGAAAGTCGCGAATGCTGGTGGAGCCGTCGGTGTTCTGCGACCCGTACTTCTTTTCATTGCCATCGGCCTGCTCCACGCGACATTTCGCCCAGTCGGCTTCCATCTCATCGGCGATGATCATCGGCATGGTCGTGCGAATGCCCTGCCCCATTTCCGAGCGATGACACGTGATGGTCACCAGGCCATCTTCGTGCAGTGTGATGTAGGCGAGAGGCGACCACGGCTCGGCCAAAGTCGTCGCCAGACGCACGTCATCGTCCAGTCGCAGAACGCCAGAAGGGCCGACGGCGAGCACCACGCCGCCCATCCCCAATAGTTGAACAAAGCGCCGACGTTCCGGGTCGATGGGCGCGTTGGCTGGCACCGAGGTGTTCGGCGTGTTGGGCACACGGTGTTTGTTGCTCATGGCTGCTTCGCCGCCGCGGCCTTGATGGCTGCACGAATGCGGGGATAGGTGCCGCAGCGACAGAGATTCCCTGTCATGGCCGCGTCGATGTCACCGTCGGTGGGCGTGGGCTTTGTGCGCAGCAGCGCCGCCGCTGCCATGATCTGCCCTGACTGACAAAACCCGCACTGGGGGACGTCCAAATCGCGCCAGGCCACCTGCGCCGCGTGCTCGCCGGATGGATGCAAGCCTTCGATGGTCGTGATAGCCCGCCCCTCCAGCGTCGACATGCGTCGCTGACAGGCGCGCGCCGGTTGCCCATCGACGTGTACGGTACAGGCGCCGCACTGCGCGATGCCGCAACCGTACTTCGTACCGGTTAACGCGAGTTCATCGCGCAGGAACCAGAGGAGCGGCATGGTCGGGTCGCCGTCGAAGCTACGACGAGCGCCGTTCACGGTCAGTGTGATCATGGCGTCACGATTCAGGGGGAGGCTGCCAATTGCGTACTTCAAGAGTGCGGCATTCCGGCGCTGTGAGCAAGCTCCGCCACGGGGTGCGGGGCGGCAAACGCCTTGCCGTGTGCCGGGGCAGCCAGTACGTTGGCGCACGCGACGCAGGTTTCCCTCTCGGTCGTTCAATCAGGAGCATTCGCATGGCTACGGTCCGCGACGTACTGGCGCGTAAGAGTCCCGAAGTGGTGAGAGTGCGTTTGGATTGCACGGTACTCGACGCCGCCCGCGTCATGATGCAAGGGCGTATCGGCGGGGTACTGGTATGCGACCCGGACGACCGGGTCGTGGGCATCTTCACCGAGCGTGACGTACTGGGCCGTGTGGTCGCCGCCCAACGAGACCCTGCGCTCACCGTCGTCAGCGACGTCATGACGCCTGACCCGGTGTCGATTTCGTCGCTCACCTCCCTCGACGCCTGCAGTGCCCTGATGACCCAGCGACGGGTCCGTCACTTGCCGGTCATGGACGACGGCGAATTGCGTGGGATGATCACCCCGGGAGACCTGCTGGCGTTTCGTATGGCCGAGCAGGAGACGCTGATCCAGGACCTCCGGCACTACGTGTTCGACATTCGGTAGTGCCGGAGCGATGGCGGGCGGCGCTCCGCTACCGACACCCCGGCATCTTGAACGCGCCAATCCTCGTGGAATAGCTCGGCGCATCCTTCCTGATGTAGTCGCCCACGTACCAGATGGTGCAATCGTCCACCGGATCGATGGCCGTCTGCGTATAGTCCTGCCATCGCAGGGTGTTGAGCTGCGCGCGTTCGCCATTCACCAGCACTCGCTCGCGCAGCGTGAGTGTTCCCGGCGGATCGGACGCTAACCGCCCGGCGAATCGCTGACCGGCAAAATGCGGTGTGCCGCCAAACGAATACCCGATGCCGATATTGCCACGCGCATCGATAGCGGGACTGCCCATCCATCGATAGA
>JANLVM010000185.1:0-7082 GCA_031364015.1 Gemmatimonadaceae bacterium | reverse complement strand
GAACCGCGTCGGCCTGGAGCTGATCGTCCACGTCATCCAGTGTCCCGTCGATATTCACATGTTGCGCCTTGGCCTGATCGGAGACCACCTCAATCACTTCCCGCACCAGCGCGTTGGGCGAACGCCATTCGCGGGTGTCCGTCGCCTGCCGCGCCAACTGCAGGACGCCCTGCACGACGCCGTCCAGCCGGTCCACTTCGCGTAGCGCGATCGTCATCGACTGCCGGATATCCGCCGGCGCATCGCGTTCGTCAAGAAATCGCTGGATGCGTTGTTGGTTCATCTTGATCGATGTGAGTGGATTGCGCACTTCGTGCGAGAGCTGCGCTGCGAACTCGCCGAGCACTGCCATCTGACGCTTGGCCTGGACCTCCTCCATCATGTCGCGAACGCGCGCGACCATCGTGCCAAACGCCGCGCTCAACCGTCCGACCTCGTCGCCACTCGCCCGCGGAAGCGCCGGCGCGAAGTTGCCCTGCCCAACCACCGACGCCGCAGCGGTGAGTTCCTCGAGCGAGCGGGTGGTTCGCCCCACGAGACCGCCAAACAGAAGTGCTGCGAGTACCGCTACAATCGTAAAGGTGATTAGCGTGGAGCGTCCGACGGTCGTGAACGGAGCGGAGAACTCGGAGACCGCCGCCGCCATCACCACGGTCCACGGAGCGCCGTCGATGCGACGGAATGCGGCGACGTAGTCAGTATCGCCGGCGACAAAGCGCAACGATCCCGAGGCGCTGGCCAACTGCTCAGGGCGAAAATCCGCGCCGAAAAGTTCATTGGACGTTCGCAACGAGGCCTGCGGTGCACTGTGGAAGATCACGGCACCGGTCGTGCGGTCGAGCACGAGACCTTGGCCCTGCTCGCCGAATCCAGCGGGAAGTTCGCCGGCGGCGAGCAGCGTGGCCGCGCGAGGTTGCACACGGAGTGATCCCAGTTCTCGGCCCGTCCTGTCGTCGCGAATGCTGCGAACCACTGGCGCCAGCACCGTCTGGGCTTGCTCACCGAATTCGGCACTGTCATGACTCATGCCGAGTGTGCGTCCGCGGGCGTCGGTCAGCTGCACACCTTGATAGTCGGCCTGAAGCCGCGACCACGCATCGTTGAAGAACTGTTGCAGTGCCGCGGTTGCTTCGGCGTCTGCCTCGCTACTCCGCAGCCAGCGCTGGGACTCGGCATTTTCCGCCAGCAGCAGTAAGTCAGACTCCATCCGCGTGGTGCGCGCGTGGATGACAGCAGCAACCCGGTCTGCCAGGCGGGCGTTCTGCGCCACCAGTAGCGCCTCGACTGCATCAAGCGAGCGCGCGTATTCGACTGCGCCGAGCCCGATGAGGGGCAACACGCCGAGCACGAGGAAGAGGCCGAGAACCTTGGTGCGGAGCGGCATGCGGAGATTCTAACGCGTGGCGAAGGTGTTGGCGTGTACCGCGACGGCGACGGATGGTCAACTTGGCGTGAGCGGACCGTACTACCGCAGCCCGCCTTACCGCTGCATCTTCGCAGTCTACGCGCTCGACGCCAACGTGAACATACAGGTGGAACTGTACCAAAGACCGGCGCCGTAGCACTGCTCAGAGTCTCACAGACACCAGGCCTCCCCCCTGCCAACTGAATCGTTCGGCGCGCTCACATCCGCGCTCGCGGGCCGCTACACCATCGAGCGCGAAGTCGGCGCCGGCGGCATGGCCACCGTCTATCTCGCGCAGGACCTGCGGCACGACCGACCCGTCGCGCTCAAGGTGCTGCGTCCGGAACTCGCCGCCGTCATCGGCGCCGAGCGATTCCTGGCGGAGATCAAGACCACCGCCAACCTGCAGCATCCGCACATTCTCCCGCTCTTCGATTCGGGAGCGTCGGACTCGTTTCTCTTTTATGTGATGCCGTACGTGGAGGGCGAATCGCTCCGCGACCGCATCGCTCGCGAGAAGCAGCTCCCAGTGGACGAGGCCGTGCGCATCGCGACCCAGGTACTGAGTGCGATCGACTACGCGCACCGTCACGGCGTGGTGCATCGCGACATCAAGCCCGAGAACATCCTGCTGCACGACGGCAGCGCGCTCGTGGCCGACTTCGGCATCGCGCTCGCCGTGAGCACCGCCGGTGGCAGCACGCGCATGACCGAAACCGGTATGAGCCTTGGTACGCCGCACTACATGAGCCCAGAGCAGGCGATGGGCGAACGCGAGGTTACCGGCAAGAGCGACGTCTATGCGCTCGGCTGCGTGCTGTATGAAATGCTCCTCGGAGAGCCGCCGTTCACCGGCCCCACCGCGCAGGCGATCATCGCGCGCGTCGTGACCGAGGAGCCGCGTGCACTGGCCGTGCAGCGAAAGACGATTCCGCCGCACGTCGAGGCGGCGGTACGCACCGCGTTGCAGAAGTTGCCGGCCGACCGGTTCAAGACCGCGGCGCAGTTCGCCGAGGCGCTCGCGGACACGAAGTTCGGCGCGGGCGGTAGCGGTGGCGCTGGGGCCACCGCTGCGCAGACGGGCGCATCGCGAAAGTCCGCCGCGCTCACCGGCTGGCCTGGAGCGGCTATCAGCGTGGGCGTCGTTGTTGCAACGCTCGCCGGCGGATTCGCATTCGGCCGCCGCACCGCCCCGAAACCAGTGGCAGTACCGGTGCACTTCACCATCACGCTGCCGGAGAGCACCACGCAGGTCGCCCGATGCTGCGGCCGTGCGCAGGCGTTCTCACCCGACGGCTCGACGCTGGTGTTCGTGGGGATGCGTGGGTCGAAGGGGATGCTCTATCGGCGTTCGGTTGGCCGCCTCGACGCCGAGCCGATCCCAGGCACTGAAGAAGGGTCAATCCCCTTTTTCTCACCCGATGGCAGGTGGCTGGGCTTCGCAGCCGGTGACAAGCTCCGCAAGGTGGCGATGTCGGGCGGGCCGTCCACTCCCATCGCGACGGTGACGGAGGTGGCCGGCGCGAGCTGGGGTGACGACGACGTCATCGTGTTCTCGCGGGAAGGCAAGCTCTGGACGGTGTCCGCCGCGGGGGGATCACCGCGCGGCGTACCGATGCTCGACTCGGCGTCCCGGTACATCTTCCCCTTCGTCCTGCCCGGCGCGAAATGGGCGCTCACCACGATACGTCCGTCCGGGAGCAGCGCCCTCGACGCCTCCCGCATCGGTGTCATTGAGTTGGCTTCAGGGAAGATCGACACCGTCGGCTTCGGCACGCGGGCCGAGTACGCGAGCCGACACCTGGTCTTTGCCGGGGCCGACAACACGCTGCTTGTGCAGCCGTTCAGTGCTTCTGGCCGCAAGCCCACAGGCCCAGCCACCGTGTTGCTGGGCGGGGTCAGCCTCAGCGGCAGCACCAACCATGAGTTCTCGCTCTCGACGAACGGGTGGCTCGAGTACATGCCGAGTGGGTCGTCCACGAATGAAGCGCTGCGCGCATCGGGGCCGACGGGGCGGAACGTCATCGCGCTCCCGGGAAGGACCGGCGATAACCTCGAAGATCCAGCCATATCACCCGATGGCAGGCGCATAGCGCTGCGGCTGCTGGCTTCGGGGGCTGGTCAGGATCTGTGGATTCTCGATCGCCAGCAGGCTACGGTGACCCGATTCACGGTCGGAGGCGGACAGGCGCCAGTGTGGAGCCGCGACGGGCGTCGCATCGCCTACTTCATACCGGGAGGAAGCGGCCAGTCGAGTGGAATCTACGTGCGGGCGGCCGACCAGACCGGTGCGCCGCAACTCGTGCTCGCCGGAACCGGCTTGCACCCGGCCTCGTGGCTTCCCGGTGATCGTGAGCTGGTTTTCGCGGGCGATCGCCCGAAAACCGGATACGACATAGGTGTCATCGCACTCGGCGACAGCGTGCCGCGCTGGATCCTGAATTCCGAGTTCAACGAGGGACACCCGCAACTTTCTCCCGACGGCCGTCGCCTCGCCTTCTCGTCCGATCGGACCGGCAAGTTTGAGGTGTACGTTCAGCCGATGGCCGGGGTGGCAGGCGGCCCTGCCGTGGGGCTTGTCGCGGCGACGCAAATCTCCACCGAGGGGGGCGGGAGCCCAAGGTGGAGTCCCGACGGCCGCACGGTCTACTACATACAAGGGGCATCCATCGTCGCGGCGACGCTCGACCCGGGCGTCGGAATCGCTGTGGCGAACCGCAAGACCGTCATGGAAGACGGCGTCACCGATCTCAACGTGACGAACGTCAACTGGGACATCTTCCCCGACGGCAAACAGTTCCTCTACATCGACCAGGTTGGCCAGGGGCTGCCGCGCATCGCGCTGATCCAGAACTGGGTGCAGATGGTGAAGGCGATGGGAGCGGCGCCGAAGTGAGCGCTTAGCGCGTCGCCCATCGCCAAATCGCCCCTGACCCGTCGCCCGCCCCCCTCGCGTCTATTCACGCCGCCCGTCTGTGCGCCTTCGTGGTGAGTTCTTACGCCGCGTACCCGTGATGGGCGAGCTTTTCGATGTTGTGGACCAAGCAGAAGGATGAAATCAAAACCAACGTAGAACGTTTAAATGCGACGTCCACCAAGAAACAGAATCTCTCGAACGCACGTTGAACAATCGCGGTGGATCGTGGCAAGCGTAGCCTTCGTTGCTGCCGCCTGCTCGCACAATCTGCAGTTGGTGCCTCCGTTACCGCTGGCCGCCGCGACTACCACGGCGGGCCCTTGGTCGAGCATGATCTTCGCGGCCCGCACCGACAGCGGCGTGTTCGTGATTGATCTGGGATGGGGGCGAGCCGCGAACGGATTGCGTTCGGTGCTTGCGCAGATTGACGCCAGCACGTCTGACGTGCGGTGGGCGTTCATCACACACGCGCACCGCGACCACATCGGCGGCTGGACCAGCGTGCCCCAAGCCACGTTCGTGTTGGGTCGCGACGAAGTTCCACTTTTCACCGGAACGTCGTCGTACCGAGGCGTGGTTCCGCGCGTGGCCGACAACCTGAAACCGTATCACCGACCCACGCGCGCCGACGTGACGGTGCTGGCGATGGGGAGCGACACCCTGTTCGCGTTCGGTCGCGACACGTTGCGGGCGTATTCGGTGCCTGGACATACGTCGGGCAGCACCGTGTACCTGTTTCGCGAAACGCTGTTTGTGGGAGACGCGGCGAACTGGAGCGCCGTGCGGGGTTTTCGCGGCGCCCTCACGATCTATTCAGACGACGTTGATCGGAGTCACCGCAGCATGCAATCGTTGCTGGCGCGCCTGGATGCGACCGGTGTGCGATGGCGCACCGTCTGCACGGCGCACGGGAAGTGCAGTGTCGTCGATTCCGCGCTGCGCAACACGATCTCAAAGTGAACGCCAGATTGAATGACCGTCGCCCGGCGATACCGTTGCGGTCCGGCGATACTACGTGCAAACTATGGCGGCGGGTCAGTACACGCACACGAGTCGCCGTTCGATTCATCGTCCCATTCATCGTCGTTGGAGGTCCTGCTATGCGCGCTATTCCATGTTGCGTTCTGCTCGTCGGAGCGTTGCTTACGCTCCCCCGCACCGGCGCGGCACAAAACGCGCGCACCACCCCAGCCCCTGACCGAGCGTCAGGCGAAGGCGCGGGGCCGTTTGAGCGCCTCATCATTCGCGGAGCGATGCTTATCGACGGCACTGGCGCACCGGCAACCGGGCCGGTCGACATCGTCATTGAGCGCAACAAGATCACCGAGATCCGAAACGTTGGATTTCCTGGTGTCCCAATCGATTCGGCGCGACGTCCGCGCAATGCCACACGCGAGATCGACGCCAGCGGTCAGTACGTGATGCCGGGGATCATCGACCTCCATGTCCATGCCGGCGGCGCTCCGAAAAATGCGGATCTCTCCTACGCGTACAAACTGTGGCTTGGTCACGGCATTACCACCGTGCGCGGTGTGCCACTGACCGACTTCAAGACGGCGCTCAGTGAACAAGCGCGTAGCGCCAACAACACCATCGTCGCGCCACGCATTGTGAACTATCAGAACCCCGGCAATGGATGGGAGAAAGGTCCGATTCTCACGCCCGAGCTTGGGCGTGAATGGGCACGCTGGGCGTCGCAGCAAGGCATCGATGGCATCAAGTTCGGTGCCTTCGATCCGGACATCATGGCGGCACTGCTCAGTGAGGCGAAGTCGCTCAAGCTGGGGTCCACCGCACACTTGGGTCAGATGGGTGTGGGGCGCATGAACGCGGTCCAGTCGGCACGCCTGGGACTTGGCGCGATGACACACTTCTACGGGTTGTTCGAGTCGTTGTACAAGTCCAATTCTGTACAGCCGTGGCCTGCTGACTTCAACTATCAGAACGAACAGCATCGCTTCGGCCAGGCTGCGCGGCAGTGGAACTTGATTCACGAACGCGGCAGTGTGCCATGGAACGGCCTCATCAAGGAGTTCCTCGATCTCAAGTTCATCATCGACCCCACGATGACGATCTATCATGCCGGCACCAACGTGATGGCGGCGCGAAACGCCGACTGGCACGATACGTACACGCTGCCAACGATGTGGGATTTCTACAAGCCGAGCCGGGAGGCACATGGCTCGTACTGGTTCGACTGGACCACCGAAGACGAAGTGGCGTGGACCAGGTTCTATCAGGTATGGATGTCGTTCCTGAACGACTACAAGAACGCTGGGGGACGTGTCACCACCGGGTCCGACGCTGGCTTTATCTACAAGTTGTATGGCTTCGCCACGATCGAAGAGCTGGAGCTCTTGCAGCATGCCGGGTTCCACCCACTCGAAGTGATCCGCGCCGCCACGCTCCATGGCGCGCAAGCGATCTTTGAACCGAAAGGCATGCCCATTCAGTACGGCATCGTGCGCCCCGGGTTGTTGGCCGATCTGCTTATCGTTGATCAGAATCCGTTGCAAAACCTCAAGGTGCTGTATGGTACCGGCGCCGTACGGCTGAATGACAAACCGGGAAAGATCGAACGGGTTGGTGGCGTGAAGTACACTATCAAAGATGGCATCGTATACGATGCGAAACAGCTGCGGGCCGATGTGGCGGCGATGGTGCGTACGCAGAAGGTGGCGCGCGGCATGGCGCCGGGCGCGCCGCTGCCACGGTACTAGTCCCTTACGATCACAGGTCCTCACCGGAGACGGACAATGA
>JANLVM010000168.1:0-3731 GCA_031364015.1 Gemmatimonadaceae bacterium | reverse complement strand
GCTTCCAGTGCAGCGCTTCGAAAACGATCCCTACTGATTCGCGAGTCATCTCCATGCCATTGCTCGCCTGCGATGCGGCGGTTGCGACCGTTCCACGAAGTCGCTGCTCACTTTATGCGTGGCCTGCGCTTTAAGTGATGCGCCACCACTGCGGTCGCTTCCTCATGTGGGAAATGACCGACGCCCGGCAAGCGGATCACTTCGACGCGCGCGCTCAGCAACTTGAGGGCGTCGATTTCCACGGGCGCTGAGGCCGTCGGATGCGGTGCGTCGCCGAGTATGACAGTTACCGGCACCTGAACGCGTGCCAGAATCACGTGGAGCGAGTCCCGCTCTCTCGATTCACCCATGCGTATCGCCATCGCGATCACGCGTTTGACCTCTTGCAGCATGGGCTCGACGTATCGCTTCTGCGCTGAATCGTCAAACCACGCGCTCACTCCCAGATTTTCTCGCATGCCGCCAACGAGTTGTCGGCGAATATACCAGCGACCGAGTGAAAACTTCGCAATCTTTGGAATGAATCTGATGGTCCCGCTCAGCACTCTCCCACCGTTGGCTTTGAGTGCTCCCGCCTCGAGAAAGTACAACGCCTCGACCCGTTCCGGCGCGAACGCCGCCAGCCGGAGTGCAACACCGGCACCGTTCGCGTGGCCTACCACGCGCGCGCGCTCCACACCAAGTCCGTCGAGCACCACACCGACTCGTCGGGCGAGGGCTTCGTACGTTACGTCGGTAGAATCGAGCGAGAGCTGATAGGAATCGATCGACACGACTCGAATGCTGTCGCTGTCGCGAAGCAGGTGTGCTTCGAGCGCGCGGAACCCCGAAACGCCACCCATGACACCGTTCAGGAGTACCCAAGTGGTGGTCCCGCTGCCCACCGAGCGTACGGTCGGAGGTACCGGCGGCTGGGCGCCAGCCAACGAGCCGCCCACGGAGAGTGTCATGACCAGCAGGCGCGCAATCACTCGCACGTGGCCTTCTCAGTGTGCAGGTAGTATGGCGATGTACCATCCCGGCATCCGGCGCGGATTTGCCCAGGCCATCTGTTAAGTTCGCTGGTAGCGACTTGACACCAAGGGCCCGAGCCTGTCCTGTGATAGGTAGCACGCAATTTCCGCGTCGGCAACTTGGCGGCACTCGGCGCGCGCTGGCACGTTCTATGACGCAGCAGCATCTCACTTACCTTTCCCACGATTTCGCCATGCCTTCCCTCCGCACGTTCGCCCGCGCTTCGCTGCTTCTCGCGCTCGCGCCCACGTTGGCGCAGTCGCAGGCGCTCACGAGCATCACGTCGCTGTATGTCTCGTATAACACCCGCAAAGTCACCGCGAATCCAGGCGGAGAGCTCAAAGCGCGCATCGATTCGGTCGACCGTGATCTGCAGGTCGCGAGCCGCATGGGGCGCACGGGGGAAGTTCGTCGATTGTTGGCGAAAGGAAATTCCCTGCTCTCCAACCGTCCGTGGACCGACGCCGCCGACTTCAACGCCTCGCTCTTGCTACGTAGCGATCGCGTGGTGGTTGAGTCGCAAAAGCCGTACGCGGTTCGACTTGAGCAGCTGTACTCGCCGAGCATCGACCTCACGCGCACGCTTTCCGCACATGCGACGCTCATGGCTCGGCCCGCCGGATCACCCGCAAATCAACCGGCGACCCTGGTCAAAGACTTGGGATCGTTTGACGGTGTCAGTCGGGACCTGCGAGACTCGCCGTTCGCCATGGAGTTTGATCTGCGCGATGTGGCCGACGGCCGGTACACCATGGTCGTGAACGTCATGGACTCCGCGCGCGTACTCGGTAGCGCATCGCTGGGCATGGTGGTGCGCAGAGGACTTGACGCGGCGGTGACGCAACTTGAAAGCGCCGCTGCACGAGCGCCCGCTGCGGTGCGCGCCGAGATCTTGTTTCCGGTGGACCGGATGCGCAATGTGAATCGCGGACGACTCGAACTGCGCACGTGGGATCTCGAACGGGATTTTGCGGCGACGGATTCACTCGTCGCCGTCGTGCAGAAGGGGAAAGATCCGTTTGCTGGTCGGACCGGCGACATGAAGCGTCACTACACACTCGATGCGGCCAACGAAGTCCTGCCGTATCGGCTGTACGTTCCGAAAAAGTACACACCGGCCAGTCGGATGCCGTTGATCGTCGCGCTGCACGGATTGGGGCAGACAGAAGATTCGTTCTTCGATGCGTACGGCAAGAAGCTGCCCGAGTTGGCCGAGCAGCACGGGTACATATTGGTGGCACCACTCGGATATCGCGTCGACGGCGGATACGGTTGGGGCGTCGCGACTCCGCCCACCGATCCGGTCGCGAAGCGTAGCTCGGAGTTGAGTGAGCTCGACGTCATGCAGGTGCTGGCCCAGGCACGCAAGCTCTATAACGTCGACCCCGATCGCATTTTTCTCATGGGTCACTCGATGGGGGCGATCGGCACGTGGAAGGTCGCCGCCAAGTATCCCGATGTTTGGGCCGCGATCGGGCCCTTCTCCGGTCAGGGCGCGCCGTCCACGGTTGGGCTGATGAAGCACCTCCCGGCATTCGTGGTGCATGGCGACAACGATCCCACGGTCAACGTGCGAGGGTCGCGCACCATGGTCGACGCCATGAAGGCGCTTAACGTCGATGTCACGTACGTGGAAGTGCCGGGTGGGAACCATACCAACATGGTGGAACCGAACCTGGCCGGGATGATCCAGTTCTTCAACACACGTAAGAAGAGCGCGCCCAAGAGTCCCTAGGCGAGCGTTCGCGACCGCGTTTGGTTACGTTGCCATTAGCGTCGCGAGTGCCCCCTGCCGGTGGCACCCGTGCGAACCCACAACCGCCCAGAGGCTCTCGACTTGGCTCGCAAACCGAACTACGATTTTGACAAGCGCCGCAAGGAGCTTGATCGCAAGGCTACGAGGGACAAGAAGCTCGAAGAGCGGCGCCTGCGTCGCCTCCAGGAGCCCACCGAGGGTGATGGTTTGGAACCCCTCGACGGCGCTCCGGCAGCAGGCGCCGATCCGGACGCCGACTCCACCGGGACCCCGGGCGATCAGCCCTGACGTCGACCCGGCGCTCCAGACCCGTTTGGAGACGCTGATTGCCGAAGGTTGGGCGCTCTGGGAACGGTTCGACTCCGACGTTCGGGATCAGGAGTTTCACTCATTCGTCGCGGCCGATTACGACGCGGTCTTTCGCGTGTTGCTGGCGCAGCGCGGTCCTTCCCTTCGATTTCTTGAACTCGGGTCGGCCACTGGTGTGGTGGCGATTATGGCCGATCTGCTGGGATACGAGTCATACGGCATTGAGCTCGATTCGGGGTTGGTGCGACGGTCGCGAAAGCTGGCGGCGGAGTTCGATTCCCGCGCACGGTTCGTCTGCGGAAGCTTTTTGCCATCTGGATATCGATGGCGACCCAAGGAGCCCGACGGGACCATCGAAACGCTGGGCAGCGGGCCGTCAGCCTACCTCGAACTCGGCTTTGCCCTCGACGACTTCGACGTGGTGTTTGGATTCCCATGGGGTGGCGAGGACGCCATGATGCTCGACCTCATGAGGATGTACGGGCGACCCAGTGCACTGTTGCTGCTGTATGGCGTGAATGACGGCGTGACGGCCTATCGTGGCGGTCGCAAGCTGTCGTTGACACCGAACAGTTGACGTTCCTAGTAGCGCAGCGAAAGGCAGCTCAACCCGCCGTCCATTTTGGCGTACTCGCTCATGTCGAGCACTTCG
>JANLVM010000092.1:0-1828 GCA_031364015.1 Gemmatimonadaceae bacterium | reverse complement strand
GGTTGACCGTCCTCGACGGTGATATGGCACCCACCATGGCCATACTGAGGGGCAAGCTCTCCCTCGCGCGCGGCTCGATTACCGCTCTGCTTCCGCACGTCCACGCCGCCACGGCGTTGGTTCGCGTCGCGCAGTCGGTCGTGACAACGGTTCTCGCGACTCCGAGCGACACGAACGCGGCTGCTTCGCCTGGCGAGTCGTTCGCCGCCGAAGTTCCTCGCCGTGAGTTGCAGAGTACCAGTCCGGTAGGTCTGCGCTATGACCTGTTCCCCATGAAGTTGTGGGACAAGGCCAAACGGCACGGCATCTGGAACCCGGCCGACATTGATTTTTCGCAAGACCAGCGCGATTGGGCGACCCTGAACGAGGGTGAACGCGATTTACTCTTGCGTCTCGCTTCGCTGTTTCAGGCCGGCGAGGAGGCGGTCACCATCGAGATTCTGCCACTGCTTGATGTGATTGCCCGGGAAGGGCGACTCGAAGAGCAGCTCTATCTCACGTCGTTTATTTGGGAGGAAGCGAAACACGTCGAGGCGATTCGACGTTTCCTCGACGCGGTGGGAGCGACGGGCCAGGATCTGACGCGTTTTCACTCCGCGTCGTATCGCACGATTTTCGTCGAGGCCCTCCCCGACGCGATGTCGCGTCTGCGTGTCGATCGGTCTCCGATCGCACAAGCGCGCGCTTCAGCGACCTACAACATGATCGTCGAGGGCGTGCTGGCGGAAACGGGTTATCACGTGTTCCATCGCATCCTGGTGGACCGCAGCATCATGCCGGGGATGCAACGCGTGGCCGCATATCTCAAGGCCGACGAGTCACGACATCTGGCGTACGGCATCTACCTGCTGTCGCGACTGACGGTGGAACATGGCGACGATGTCTGGAACGCGATCGTTGAGCGCATGAACGCCTTGCTCGATCCGGCGATTGCCATTATCGGGGAAGCGTTTGCGGCGTATCCTGCCGATGCCGTGCCGTTTGGCCTGACGCCGGAGCCGTTTGTGCAGTTCGCGATGAGCCAGTTCCAGAAGCGGATGGATCGCGTGGAGCGGGCGCGGCACACGACAATGGCGGAAGTGGAGGTGGCGTCTGGAGAGTGACGCCGCGGTTCGCCGAATGGTTTGTTCTGTGAACCGATATCGCGGAGACACATGTCGAACGGGAAATGGGCGCCACTTGTGCGCCTCGTGGCGCTGAGTGTCTTGGGAGTGCTCGGCGCGTGCCGCAATCCGGCGTCGCCTCCGGCGCCTATCGTGTGGGATGAGTGGCCGTGGATGACCACGTCAATCTCGTCGGGACGCGTCTCCGTGACGGGGACGATTGGATCGGGTATGGGTGCCGTGGGTTCTGTTCGACTCAGCGCCCGCTTTGTGAACGCCGGCGCTGACTCGGCCGAGGTGTCGCACGGCGCGTGCTCGTTTGGTGTACGACTCCGGATCGTCAATAATCGAGCGCTGATGCCTGTTGCCTGGGACAATCGTCCAGCCGGCGCGGTCTGCATTCTTCCATGGTATACCGTCGTCGTGCCCGGCAACGGCGCGCGCGAAGTTGCGGTCTCGGACGTGAGCCCCACCGTGTTGCGCGATATCTTGCCGGCCGGCGAATACAACGCCTATGTCACCTGGCGCACAACGTCCACCGGACCCGTACACGAAGCGCACGCCGGCACGATTACCGTGCCGGCGCGCTAAACCTACTTCCTGCTTTTTTTCAGTTCCTGATCTCCGCATTCCCGCGGTAGTAGTCGCCCAACAGGTGTTCGGCGAAATACTCCATCAGCATGCGTTGATTGTACGGGCCAGTATCCCGATAGCCGTGCGGCTGT
>JANLVM010000083.1:0-3737 GCA_031364015.1 Gemmatimonadaceae bacterium | reverse complement strand
GGTCGTCAATGCGTTTGTCGGCGCCATGATCGGCATGGAGCGCTCCATCCTGCCAGCCATCGCCGAACAGGAGTTCGCGCTTGCGGCCAAGAGCGCCGTGGTGTCGTTAATCGTCGTCTTCGGCGTGACGAAGGCCTTCACGAACTATCTCGCCGGGCGCCTCTCGGATCGCTTCGGGCGCAAGCATGTGCTCGTCGGCGGATGGCTCGTCGCCGCGCCCGTTCCGTTCCTGTTGATGTGGGCGCCAAGCTGGACGTGGGTGCTGGTGGCCAATGCGTTCCTCGGCGTGAGTCAAGGGCTCACGTGGTCGACGACCGTCATCATGAAGATCGACCTCGCGGGACCGCAGAAACGCGGGCTCGCGATGGGGCTCAACGAATTCGCCGGCTACGTTGCCGTTGGCGGAAGCGCGCTCGCCACGGGGTACATCGCCGCGCACTATGGACTGCGTCCACAACCGTTCTACCTCGGCGTCGCGTTCGTCGCGATCGGGCTGTTGCTCTCGGTGGTCGCGGTGCGCGAAACAACGCACCACGTCGCTGCCGAGTCGGCCCTTCACGGCGCGCTGACGCCGGATCGCGTGCCCACACAGCGCGAGGTGTTCTGGCGCACGACGCTGCACGATCGCAACCTGTCGAGCGCCAGTCAGGCTGGCCTGGTCAACAACCTCAACGACGGCATGGCGTGGGGACTGTTTCCTCTGTTTTTCGCGGCGGCCAACATGAACATTGGACAGATCGGCACACTCGCCGCGATCTATCCCGCGACGTGGGGCGTTGTTCAACTCTTCACAGGCGCGTGGTCCGATCGCGTTGGTCGCAAGTGGCTCATCGCCGGGGGCATGTGGGTGCAGGCCATCGGCATCGGTGTGGTGGTCGTCTCGTCGCGCTTCGCGGGCTTTGCCGGAGGCGCGGCGCTGCTCGGCATCGGCACGGCCATGGTCTACCCAACACTGCTCGCCGCCATCGGCGATGTGGCCCATCCGTCGTGGCGGGCCTCGTCGGTGGGCGTGTACCGACTCTGGCGCGATCTGGGCTATGCCGTCGGCGCACTGCTGGCGGGGTTGACGGCTGACGCCCTTGGTCTGCCTGCCGCCATGTGGATTGTCGCGGCGCTCACCTCTGCCTCGGGGGTTCTGGTGGCTGTGCGCATGACCGAAACGCTACGCCGATCGCCGGCGCCGGCGTCCACTTCAACGTGACCATAATCATCACTCGAACGAAGAGCGGGACGGGACTTCCTTCAACGCTATCGTTTCAGCGCCTTGGGTACCACAGCTCCACCGACCCGGTCGCGTTCGGATTTCGCGCGATACCTGCGGCGCTTGGTCGATACACCTTCGCGATGAGGGGCGGCTCGTGCTGATCAAGGAACTCGATGATCTTGTCGATCGCGTTCACGAAACTGGCAGCGTGCGCTGGAAAAGGAGCCTTTCCCACGACGATCAACAGGGTTGCCCGAGCGTCGATGACTGCCCGTAGCTCATTTGGCTTGTAGCGGATGCGCTGGTCATGCGTAATTGCCACCCAACCGCGCTTGCCGATCTCCGTCAGCCACACCTCGTCTGCACAATCCTGAGCGAAGTGGTCGTCGTGGCAATGAACCGTAATGCCTGCAGCAGCCAGAATGGCCGGAAATCGTCGGCCAAGGTTGCGATCGGCGAAGAACTCACGCGTCAAGCGGCTCGCTCGAGGAGCACTGCGGCTGATACTTCGGCTTCATTGATCTCGTAGTCCAACGCAATATCGGCAACGCTTTCACCGGCGTCGATACGATCGGCAATCACGCTGGTCGAAATGCCACGGCGCCGAATAACTGGTCGGCCGAATGCGATGCTGGCGTCGATGGCAATCGTTGGCGAGGTCTCTGTCGCGTCACCAAGTACGAATGGATAGAGGCGCACGGGAAACTGCCAGACATCCCATTCAACGCGACGAAGATGCGACTCGAACAGTTTGCGCATGGCGAGCTGCCCCGATGCCGTGAGATCGGTGAGCGCACCGTAGCGATCGAGGAACAGCCGACCGGCATCGGTCTTGAGCTCCGGGCTTAGTAGCAGTCGGTCGATACCGAGCTCCTGCTCTGCGTAGCGCACCGCTTTCCGGACCGCAGGGAGCGAGACGCCGTGGTCGGTACGCAACGCGCGCAACACATGGGCTTCTACGAGATTCCAAAAGGACAACATGACGGGATCGCGACCAGCGGGATGGATCACGCGCGGCGAACCAGCGGTCCCCCCGCGCGACGGCACCACAGCGCCTGTCACCCACGTGCGTAGCGTCGCCGTCGGCAATCGGAGATAGCGGGCAGCCTCAGCCACGGGATACGCCGGAGCTTCCCGGATATCACGTGCTTTGGTGGGCGGACGTTGGTGCGCAGTCTGCGTCATGCATTTACGCTATCGCATAGAGTAGGACCCCGCCATAGCGGCGCCGCAGAGTTGTACTATGGCGGCGGAAGCACGAGGCTTCCGACTCGCGCGATCGAGCGGAAGTGATTGTCGTAGGTGAGCACCGTCGCCCCTTCGCGCGCCGATACCGCAGCGATCCAGATGTCGTGCGTGGGGAGTGGTGTGCCAGCCGTTCGCAGGGCCACGACGATGTCAGCGTAGATGCGTGACGTCGCCTCGTCGATGTCGAGCAGGTGGACGACTGGGTTGCGCAAGAACGCGGACAGTTCGCGCTCGTTCACCGTGCGCCGTGTACCCAGCGCGAAACCGCTTCGCAGCTCGCCCAGGACAATCGACGACACGCCGAGCCACTCCGCCGAATCCAGCAGGTCTACAATGGGCTCGTGGCCGTTCTTGAAATGACTGTAGGCGGAGGTGTCGAGCGACCACCTGGTCAAGGCCAGAGCTCTTTATCTATCTGTTCGAACGAGGCGGTCGCTGCCTCGAACTCGACGCGCTCCTCGTCCGACCACGTGCCCGAGAACCCGCGCAGCCCGTTCGATCGCAATGCCCCCGGATCGGCCCCAAGCGCCTGCTGCAGCAGGTCGAGCACCGTCTGATTCAATGAGGTGCCACGACGCGCCGTTTCGCGCTCGAGCGCGCGCGCCAGCGATGGATTGACGTTGCGAACGGTCAGTGCTTTCATTCTTCGAAAGCTATGAAAGCGTGATGTGAAGTCAAGACTACCTCACGCTGGACTTGTTCGGGCGATAACTTAGCGCGCTATCTCGGACGCAAGGTCCGAACTCTCCGCTCAGAGGTCTATTCGAATGCTGCTCGTCCCTTCCCCGCCTGCGCCTTCCTCACGCCGACCGGCCCTGTTATTCGCTGCGTTGTGCCTCGCGGTCACCCTTTCCGCGTCGGCCCAGACTCGCCCTGCACCGACGACCAACGCGGCCGTCCCGGCGCTCTCCGACTCGAGCTTCGCCACGTTGAGCTATCGCAACATCGGACCGGCCAACATGTCGGGCCGCATGGCCGACGTGGAGGGCGTGGCCGGTGACCCCTCCATTGTCTACATCGGCAGTGCATCCGGCGGCGTCTGGAAGACGCTCAACGGCGGCACCACCTGGACGCCGATTTTCGACAAGCAGCCCGTGCAGTCGATCGGCGACCTGGCGGTCGATCCGACGAACGCGGGTGTCGTTTACGTGGGCTCGGGCGAGAGTAACGTTCGGAACTCCGTGTCGTTCGGCAACGGCGTGTACAAGACGACCGACGGAGGACTGACGTGGAAGCATATCGGCTTGGGCGATACGCGCCACATCGCGCGCATCGTGATCAATCC
>JANLVM010000068.1:0-3516 GCA_031364015.1 Gemmatimonadaceae bacterium | reverse complement strand
GGACGAAGGCGTGCCCGATTTCCTGATCAGCACGCGTTTACCGTTCACGAGGACTCTTGCCGCAGCTCGCTAGAATTCGCTTCGCTACCGGGATCGCCGTCGTCGCTTGCGTTCTCCTCTCCTCGGTACTCGAGGCACAGGGCATCGCATCGGCGGCGGTGAGCGGTCGCGTGCTCTCGCCTGAGGGCGAGCCCATCCCTGGCGCCCAACTGCTCATGACGAGCATGAGTACTGGCACAGTTTGGGCTGCGCAGGCCAGCACGAGGGGCCGTTACGGATTCGAAAACGTTCCGGTCGGCATCTATCGCCTCGATGCGCGCGCCATCGGATCGCGCCCGGTGCGCATCGATGGACTCGCTCTGCACCTCGGCGACCGTGTGACGCGCGACGTCGTGCTCGCATCAGCCAGCGCACCCATGCTCGAGCGCGTCGTGGTGACGCAGTCTCCACTTCGCGACGCTGGTGCGGGCGGTCCCGCATACTCCGTCCCGGGAGAAGCCGTGCGGCGGTTGCCGCTCCGCGATCGCAATTTTCTTGGTCTGCTCGCCATGGCCCCACAGGCCACAGGATCAGGGCTTCCTTCGGTGGGCGGTCAACACACACGGTTCAACGCAATCCAGGTGGACGGCGGGTCGAGCGGCGACTTCTTCGGGGTGAACGCGACTCCTGGCTCGGCCGCTGGCGCTAAGGTGATCTCCCTCGAGGCGCTCGATGAGATCCGGATCCTCGTGGCACCGTTCGACGTGCGCCAAGGCGGCTTTTCGGGAGGGTTGATCAACGCCGTCACGCGCTCCGGTACCAACCAGTTCCATGGAGCGGTGTTCGCCACGCACTCGCGTGCGGCGCTCGTTGGGACGGACACCGGTGGCCGGCCCATCGAGACGTTCAATCTCCTACAGTACGGAGTGAAGGTGGGCGGGCCAATCGTGCGCGACCGGTTGCACTTCTTCGCCGTCGCGGATGTACAGGCGCGCGAGGCACCCTTCGTCGGCGCAGTGGTTGCGGAGCCAGCTACCGGGATCAGCGCGGCGACTGCCGAGCGAGCCAGGCGCATTTTTCAGGACCGCTACCGGTTCGATCCGGGCGGTGCCGATCCACCTGTAATCGGTCAACCGAACAGCAATCTGTTCCTCAAGCTTTCGTGGCAGCCTTCCACGATGCATTGGGCGGAACTCTCGCACAGCAGGATCGACGCGAGTGGGGACCAACTGGACCGCACATCCAGGAATCTACCGCGACAGAATGGCTGGCAGTTGTCGGGCAGCGGTCATACGCAGACCAATCACACTAATACGACGCGACTCAAGGTCACGAGTGCCAGAGGAACGTTGTCCAACGAGCTGATCGCGAGCATCAGCTCCGTGGACGATCGGAGGTCGTCGATGCTGAACGTTCCCCTGTTTCTCGTCCAGGGCGACCACACCACCAATTTCCTCGCGGCCGGATCGGTGAGGAGTGCGCAGGGAACTGCTCTCACTCAACGGGTGATCGAAGCAACGAACAACCTGTCATGGAGGCACGAGTCGCACCTTGTGACGATCGGCACGCAGAACCAGTTGCTCGACTTCCACGACAACATCTTTCAGGATTCCTGGGGGGTATGGACGTTCGCCAGCGTGGATGATCTCGACCGCGGCGTGCCGTCGCGTTATGAAATTGCCCTTCCGAACCCGCTGCAGCCGGGCGGGCCCAGGGCAGACTTCCGGGCACTGCAGCTCTCCGCATACGTGCAGGATCGGTGGCAACCCGCGCCAGGGCTCACGCTCTCGCTGGGTATCCGTGCGGATGTCCCGTTCCTGGACCATCCGCCCACCAATGCGCGGCTGGCGGCAAACAATGCGCTTGGCCGGATAAACACGGGCGCCTTTCCCTCGGGGAACACGCAGGTTGCGCCACGACTGGGGTTTGCGTGGGATCTCGGTTCGGGCCGCAGGACAACCCTTCGCGGAGGCGTCGGAGCGTTCACGGGACGCCCAATCTACGCGTGGCTGGCCTCCGCCTTCGCAAATACCGGCTTGAACCAGATGCGTCTCATTTGCCGCGTGCAAGATGGCGTTCCGGCCCCCACGGCGGATCTCACACAGCTACCTTCGCGCTGCCTCAACAACTCGGCCGCGGCAGCGACCGCGTCGTCCGTGAGCGTCTTCTCCCCGGAGTTCCGGTATCAGCAGACAATCAAGTATGTGCTCGGCGGCGATCACCAGCTCGGCGGCGGATTCGTGGGATCACTGGACATCGTGCATACGCGGACGCGCGATCAACTCTACGTGAGCGACGCAAATATCGTGGAGAGGGGCACCAACAGCGAAGGCCGGATGATGTACGGCGCGATCACCACCAATGGCGCCATCCGGACCACGCGCTGGGACAGTGTCTCGTTCGGTCCCGTTTACTTCTTCGAGAACACGTCGGGCGACCGCTCCACGGCGGTGGCAATGGAGCTGCAGAAGGCGTGGGCCGGAGGTGGCCTGTTGCACGCCGGATACTCCTGGTCACGCGCGCTGGATCTCATGAGCCTCCTTGGCTTCAACGGCACCGTCATCCTGCAGGCCGCGCCGATCGATGGCACGCTGGCGCGCCGAGAGCCGAGGCGTTCCGTCCGCGACATCCCGCACAATCTGACGGCCAGCGCGGTCGTCCCCGTTGGCGCTGGGGTGCTGACATCGTTTTTTCTCCGCGCGCGCTCCGGCACGCCGTACGCGTGGACGGTGGAGGGGGACGCCAATGCCGACAGCATCACAACGAACGATCTGCTGTATGTCCCGCGTGATTCCTCCGACGTCAGCCTGTTGAATCCGCCATTGTACCGGGCGCTCGATCGATTCATCGAGAGCGAAGCGTGTATGCGGGAGCAGCGCGGCCGCGTCATGAAACGCGCAAGCTGTCGCAATCCGATGGTGGTTTCCCTTGATGCGAGCGTTTCGAAGACGCTGGGCCGCGCGATCGGGCGTGGCGTGGAGGTCAGGGCGGATGTCTTCAACCTGCCGAACCTCCTGTGGCACAACTGGGGCGTCGTGCGCGAGACGAGCGTAGGGGAATCCCGACGTGGTATCCTGGCCGTCAAGGGCTGGGACGACAGCGCCAGGCGACCGCGCTATGAGGTTCCGTCGGTGAACGGCGAGGCCTCTTTCCCGAGCCGGAAAGGGGTTGTCGTGGATGCTTCACGGTGGCGCATGCAGCTCAGCCTGCGCTATGACTTCTGATACTCCGATCGCGAGCCACCAGCCGGTATCCACAACCGGCCGACACCCGACATGTGCTCGGGTCACGGAAACGCTCAGCGAAGCGGGAATGCAGGAATGCGCTTCAGCGCCGAGTCGAGGCGCGGATTTCCGCGCTCGGCGTCGATCTCTGGCGCGCATCGCAGCCTGACCAGATTCAGGTCTCGCTCCCTCTCCAGCTTTGCCAGCAAGCCGTATGCGCGCGCCGTGTCCCCCGCCTCGAACTGCGCGACCATGATCAAGTAGGGTGAGGCCCACGTGCGTTTGCCCTGTTTTAGCAACTGGGCAAGGCGGG
>JANLVM010000043.1:0-7744 GCA_031364015.1 Gemmatimonadaceae bacterium | reverse complement strand
CTGGCACCGGCGGTGATGCCCACACGCAAAGCGCCGGTGGTGGGGAGCCATGGCGCTTGCTCGACCTCTGCATGATGCGGACCAATGGGGCGATGGCGCACACGATTCAGCGTCACATCGATCTCATCAGGATCGGCAATGTGAAACGTTGGCACTTGCTCCGCGCACAGTGCCGCGAGAGAAATCGTGTTGCTGGAATTGTAACCGCCAACCACCACCATGAGATCCACCGGTTCCGCGAGGAGGTCGACGACGGCATCCTGGCGATCCTGTGTGGCACTGCAAATGGTGTCGAAGGTGCGAAAGTGTTCGCTGCGATGCGACTCGCCGTACGCACGCGACATCGCTTCGCCCACTGCGGCGCCGATGGCCAGCGATTCACGCGCGAGCATCGTTGTTTGATTCGCCACCCCGATGCGCTCAAGGTGCAGGTCGGGATCGAAATGATCCGACGCCGCCCGGGCAAATTTTTCCAGGAACGCCTCACGGCTGAGCGGCGGACGCGCGGTCGCTTTCCCGGCGCGCGCCTCGATGAAGTCCATGACCATCTCGGCCTCGGACATGTCTCGCACGATGAGATACTGGCCCTTCGGATACTTCTCCACCTGGGACGCGGTCGCGCGCGTCTCCTCGTGATAGAACTTGCCGTGAATGAGCGACGTGAAACTGTCGCGCGCATATACGTCGACACGCTTCCAGACGTTCAGGACCGATCCGCAGGTCGTGTCCACGACCACGCACCCCAATTCGCGAAGCGCCTGGAAATCCTGAATGGTTACGCCGAATGCCGGCAGAATGACGACATCGGCCGCCTGGACTGCAGAGTAGTCGAAACCCTTGCCACAGGGCGGCAGGAAGACGACGCCCATTTCCTTCAACTTCGCGTTGACGTGCGGATTGTGAATGATCTCGCCCGCCAAAAAGATGCGACGCTCGGGAAACTTGCGTCGGGTCTGGTACGCATAGTCGACCGCGCGTTCGACGCCGTAACAGAAGCCGAACTCTCGCGCTAACCGGACCGTCGTATGGCCGGACGTGAGGGTGAACTCACGGGACCGCAGCACGTCCACCAACTGACCTGCATAGTCGGTCGCCAGGGTGTCCTGGACTTCGGCCTTCAGTCCGAACCCCTTTCGCACATACGTACCTTCGCCCGCAGGTGCACCAGACGTGGAAGATGCGATATCAGCCATACCGCAATCTAGCGCATCTGGCGCGGCCAAACCGCCGCCCTCGCGGTCAGAGCGGCGTCCAGGCGCGAACGTCCGCAACCGAGCACACATACGGTGCCATGAGTTGCCTCAGGTACTCGGGTAGCGGGCACTTGGTGAAGGACTCGACGGTCACGCACACCGCAACCCAGGCCGCCGACGCCACCAGCGCATTGTCCGTCGCGGTTCGGACGTCAACGTTGTACGTCAATGACGTCTCGCCGATTCGTGACACATACGTGACCAGCAGCAATTCGTCATCGAGGCGAGCCGGCGCGAAATACTCGATGCTCAGATGTCGACGCGGCAAGTATATCGTTGGCGCGTCGAAGATCTGCGCATAGGACCATCCGGCCGCGCGCATCAACTCCTGCTCTGCGACCTCGACCAGACGGGTGAAGGCGCTGAAACGCATAATCCTTACCAGATCTACGTCGGCCCAGCGCACGCGGTCGGCGACAACAAAAGGCTTGGGAGTGGACATGACGCAGTATGGGAAGCAAGCGGCCTCCGCGAAAGAGTGATGCGCCGGATGGGTCGCCTTTGGTTCTTCCTCTAGCCGTTCGGCTGCGCATCGCGCAGACTTCTTGCATGTATCAGACCCTCCTGGCTCCGTTCGATGGATCATCCTTTGGCGCTCGCGCGCTTCCAGTCGCCGTCGAACTTGCGCGTCGCACCGGTGCCATGGTGCATTTGGCGATGGTGCATGATCCCAGCGCGTTCATTCCCTTCGTTCCCGGAGAGGTCGCCGTTCCGATCTACGACGTCGCGCTGGTACGCGAGCGTCGCGAGGCCGATCAGGCCCTGTTGGATCGCGAGGTCGCGTCGCTGCGGGCGCAGGACGTTCGCGTCACTGGAGCCCTTATCGAAGGCACGGTTGTCGAATCGCTCGTCGAGTATGGTCAGCAAGTCGCATCAGAACTCACGGTCATGACCACGCATGGACGCGGCGGGTTTGCCCGATTGCGATTGGGAAGCGTTACGGCGTCATATTTGTCCCGGTCCACGACGCCGGTATTGTTGGTCCATGGCGCGGGAGACGAAACCGATGGCACAACGCCTCCGACGTTGCCGACGCGGACGCTGCTCTGTCCCCTTGATGGTTCGCCATTCGCAGAACACATCTTGCCGCACGCGGCCGCCTTCGCCGACGCCTGCGGGATGACGCTTGAGCTATTTAGCGTGACCACTCCACATGCCGTCGCGATGGCTCCCTTCGCCACCGAGGCGCTGCTGGCCGATCCCTCCGATATTATTCAGGAGGAGCACGATCGACTTGACTACCTGGTTCGCATTGCCGCCGAGTGGGCGCCCGGAACAGTCCCCTATGCCGTCACCGATATGGCCGTCGGACGCGCCATACTCGAGGAGGCCGCTCGCTGTGGCGCTGGGGCGATCGCGATGGCGACGCACGGGCGTAGTGGGCTCGCGCGCGTCGTCCTTGGCAGTGTGGCCGACGAAGTAATCCGTCACACCTCGCTGCCGATGCTCCTGTACCGACCAGACGTCAAGAAGTAATCGGGCGCGATTGGAGGGCCGACTATCATCCGGAATCTTGCTCGCAGGCACGTATCTATGTAACGTGAGCCGCCGAGATGCCCGTCTCCACATTCGCTTCACGGCGGTCCGATGCTCACGACCGGCCGCCGTCTCCGACCTCCACACGATCGCGCCTCTGGCTCGACTTCGTGAATACGGACGCCGCCGCGAAAGCGTCGAACGTCGATGTGTTTCGCGACCTCGATAGCCTGCTGAGTTGGCTGACCGCGCAGGGTACGATTGATGAAGAACGGGCGTCGGGAATCCGCAGGCGAGCTCTGCTGCAGCCGGCTGCAGCGGCGGCCACCGTGGTCGATGCGCGACGCGTCCGGGCCGCACTGCGCGTGCTCGCTGAGCGTGGACTGATATCCGAGCGGGTTTGCGAGGAAGCCGTTCTCGAGATCAATCGGGTGCTTGGACGCAGCGCCGGCACCCGCCGCCTCGATCGGCAACGTGATGGGGGCTATGCCAGGGCATTCGTTCCGACTGGGGACGCGTTTGCCGGACTCATGATCCCCATCGTGGAGTCGGCGGCCGATGCACTCGTCACGGGCGAACTCGAACGCGTGCGCCGGTGCGCCGATGCGCGCTGCCATCGCGTATTTCTTGACACCACCAAGAACGGATTGCGGCGTTGGTGTGACATGGGCACGTGCGGCAATCGCGCCAAAGCGGCGCGACATCGCGCCAAACTGATCGCCCGCCCGGCGCAGGTGCGCGGTCGCGACGTGGATCGCGGCTAACCGGTGGATACGCCGCGTACTCCAATCACGCCCGCGCGCGCGGTCGACCGCGTTGAGCCGTCGGGCGAGATGTCACTCGAGCGGGGATTTCTGGCGTCGCTGCGCTGGCTGGTGTCGGAGGGTGACGCCCGAGGCGTGCGTCGTATCGCGGTGGAGTTGCGCGCGCTACGTGATGCGCTGGCCACGCTGGATGAAACACGAGCCGCTCGCGACGAACACGCTCGGCGTTCGACGGAACTCGATCGCGAGCTGCAAGCAGCGCTCGCGGTGCTCGGGCCAGGCACAGCGGTGAATGGGAATGGCACGCTGGTACAACGACTGGCCCGATTGCGTGAACGGCTGGCGGAAGACACGGCATCCCGACGACAGCTCACCTTAGAGCGCGATGCGTGGCGCGCCATGTGTACGTTGCTCACTCAAACCCGCGCGCGGGTGCACGAGCTGCTCGACGACACCGAGCGGGAGCGCGACGGCCTGTCGACATCGCTCGAAGTGGCCCGTTCGCGCGTGCTCGAGTTGATAACGCTACACGATGACGCGGCACGCGACGCCACGCTGACGCGGGCGGAACTGGCGTCGCTGCGCGAGCGGCTGCAGCAATGGAGCGGCACGGTCGAGCGCGCGCTCGCGGAGTTGGTGCGCGGCTCGCGTTCGCTTACGGACGATCGCTAGCGGCTCCGTCCGCCGCCCCGCCCGCCCCCACCGCGATTTCCACCGCTGCGACCGCCCCGTCCTCCTCCGCCCCCACCGCCCCGGGTCCCTCCACCACGGTGCCCGCCTGGTCGCCCATCGCGTTTGGCCGCACCGCGCACCTCACTGCGGCGCGGCCGACTTGTGTCCTCGCGGACGCGTTGCGCGGTCTCGCGCTCTTCATCGGTGTACGGATCGTCCAGTCGCTGCTGCAACGTTGGCAAATCCGCGGCACGGACCGCGCCACGTTGGCCGCGTGTCACCGCGAAGCGCAGCGGACGATCGAGGGTTGGCAATTCCTCCACCACCAGCGTGCGCGCGATTTTCTCCGGTATGCGCAAACGGACCACCGCGAGCAGGGCGCCGTCCACCTCCTCGACGTCGTATTCGAGCGGGATGTCGCGCTCACGAATCTCGATCTCCTCAGGCAGGGCTCGAGCCGCAGCGAGCTGTTCGTCGTTCACGAAAAGCTGGCGATCAAGCCTCAGCGGCAGCGCGCGCAGCGACTCCCAGTCCCACACCGCAAGCATCTGTGACTCATACCACGCGGACAATTCCGACTGGCCCAGTCGCGGCGTGGTCCCGCCAAGCTTGCGCCACACGTTGCGAATCTCGTCTACCACTGGCTGATTGCGTCGCGCGGCGGGATGACGCAGCTCCCCGCGCGCCAACGCCTCCGCGAGGAGATGTCGAGCCGCCGAGGCGAGCGCTGGCGGAAACGTGGGGAGTGACTCCCGCTCCTGCGACAGCTCGAACCCGTGATACGTGACCCGTCGACGCAGTTGCACCGGCGCGTGCTTGTGCTCGACGTTTAACGCCAGCTCTGGCGGATGCCGCTCGGCGTATCGCGTGATCAGCTCGACCGACAGCTGCGTGCCCTCGATAGACGCGCGCGGGACGCCAAAGCGGTCGGCAAAGTAGCGGAGCGTACCGGCCACCGCGCCCCAGCTGCCGCACATGCTGGTCTTTGAAACCCGTGCTTCGTGACCGTCGACGGTTTGCTCTTCGATCACCAGATCGAACGGCATGAAACGCGCGAGCAGATCGGCGAAGTGCTTGATCGTCCCGTCACGCGCCAACGGCAACGTGGTTGGCAACGGCATTCCCACACTGCGATACACACTCGCCATGGCCAGCGCCGCGTCCTCCAGCGATTTCACCAGCACGCCGCGTCGCTCGGCCCAATGTGGAATACGTTCCGGATCGAACATGTGACGCGACAGACCGTACACATCGCCCACATAGCCGGCCACACGAAAGCCCTCGGCATACACGTTGTACGCCGTGAGATGATCACTGCCGCGAACGGCGAGCCCTTCCAGGTCACGTCCATCGCGCGTCATGCGGTGCAACGAGTCAATGCCACTCATCACCGCCAGCGCAGGCAATAACTCGTCATCGCCGTTGACGATCAGTTCGCCCCACTCTCGCTCGACCGGCAGCGCCTCGACCGCTCGCCCATAGGTGGTGAGCGCCCCGTTCTCCACCAGTCCACGCGATTCCAGCAGCGCGACGGCCTTGCGGTACGCCAGACGATCCAACGGCACCGGCAAATCCAGCGCGTCGGCGCGAACACCAAGGTCTGCGCACGTCAGCGCCACCCGTTCGGAATCGCCGGCCAGTTGGAACTCGGGCTCGGTGGGGCGCAGGGCTTCAAAGCGAATATCGCGGTCGCTCAGAATGAACACACGACCATTCTCGACCCGGCCATGCACTCGACCCGCCATCTGGAGAATCTCGTTCGAACCCAGATGGACACGCGTCAGCACATTGCGACCGCGATCGATACGGTTCGTGAAGCGCGTATCGTCGATGATGACAGTATCCAGCCCCGGCACGTTGAGCGCGCTCTGACCGGCCGCCGTCATCGCCAGGAAGTACGGCTTCGAAACCGAGCCTTCCAGAAACGGTCGAATAACGCGAATGGGTTCGCCGCCGTGATAGTGCGCCGCGGCCACGCGTGGATAGCGCGTGCGCACCCACTCCGCCGCATCTTCCACCGCCGCGCGGGTTGGGAGAAACATCGCCACACCGCGCTCGGATCGAGCGAGTTTCTGCAAAAACTTCTCGTCGAGAAACTCCAACGGCTGTTTGCGAGTGACCTCGACTTTCGCGGCCTTGGTCGCGTCGAAGGCCGAGACGTGCAGCACCTCGGCGCTGTTGAGATATCGCGCGTAAAACGTCGGATCGACGGTTGCCGATAACCAGATGAACCGACACCCAACCCGTTTCCCCAACGCCAGACACAGTTCCAGCTCAGCACTGGTTTGATGGATCTCGTCGACGATGAGCGTATCCTGACCTTGAATATCGCCATCCTGAAACCACCGACGCGCGATGCCAGTGGTCACAATCACCACGTTCCACGTTGGCGTCTCTGGGGTCGCCTCGCGCTCGCGATTCACCACGCCGACACGAAGCGCGGTCGTGCCGAGGATTGTTTCGGCAATGGGACGAATGGCGAGCGTTTTGCCCGTGCCCGTGCCCGCGACAATGCCAAAACCGCTACCACTCGCCGCGAGCGAACGAACCTCGGCGCCGCGGGTACGCTCGAGGAACGTGTCAAGGTGCAGCCCCACCGCGAGCTCGATAGTTTCGCAGGCCGCGCGGGTGGGCGCGATCACAATCACGCGCCCGGTCGGCGGCTTGGCCGCCGCGAAGGCTGCACGATCAGGCGGGAGATAGCGGTCACGGGTTGTGCGCACGTTGCAAGATAGCACATTTCACTCGAACATTCGCAGTACCATGCGTCGCGCGTGAGTCGCGGCCCTACCCTGAGGTCAGAGGTTATGTCGGAACTGCGAGAGGATCGGGCGGAATGGATTGAAATTGGCACGTTCAGCACCAGTCTCGAGGCGGACATGGCGCGACAAACGTTAGACGCCGCAGGGATCCCCGTGCTCGTCAAGAGCAACGCCTCAGGGGTTTTTGGCAGTGGCTTTCAGGGTGCCGTTCCGGGCGGAGTGACCCTGCATGTACCAAGTCCCGAAGTCGATCGCGCGCATTCCTTGCTGGACCTGGAGCCCTAGCACGTGCCGTCCGCCCGGGAAGACTATCTGCTCCGAATGATTCAGCAGATGGCCGCCGCCATACGTCGCATGCGTGAGAAACTGGTCGGTGGCGGAGCCGCCGAAGAAGTCTCGCACGATGCGCACGCCGCCATCGCCACATTGCTGGGGGCACGCCACACGCTGTTTGAACGGCTCGACGCGCGCTCGGCGGTGCAGCTCATGGGCGACGTCGAACGCGTACAGCTCTGGAGCGAGTTACTCGACGTGCGAGCGGATGCGTTGGAGCAATCCGGTGATACCGCGCGCGGCGCGACACTTCGAGCGCGCGCGGACGCGCTTCGAGGGGAGTTGTCGCGCCCGCCGACGATCTCGTGACGGTGGCCCGCTGTCCGTGGCCGTCGAAACCGCTCGACATCGAGTATCACGACCGTGAGTGGGGCGTCCCGGTTCATGATGATCGCGTTCGCTTTGAATTCCTGACGCTTGAAGGCGCCCAGGCGGGCCTCAGTTGGTCGACGGTGCTGGCGCGGCGTGAACACTACGCCCGGGC
>JANLVM010000947.1:0-2987 GCA_031364015.1 Gemmatimonadaceae bacterium | reverse complement strand
GACCAGTATCCTGACTGTCCACGGGCCCCGGCTAGCAGGACGGCGACGGAATCCTGACCGGCTTGGCGCGCGTCCTGCCGCATCGCGTCGATGGCTTCGTCGTACCGGCCGAGGCGCGCGAGGATGGCCGGAAGCGTTGTCCGCGCGGAGCCAGTCGGATTTACCGCGATCTCCTGCTGAAGAAGTCTTTCCGCCTCAGCCAGGCGATTCTGGCACACTAGCAGGACTGCTTCATGTCCAACGAGATTGGAGCGTAACGGGTCGAGTTGCTGCGCGATCCGGATTGCGAATTCCGCTTTGTCCCATAGCCAAGCGTGTCGGTACAGCGCGCTTTCGAGCTGGTATATCTCGGCGTTGGAGGGCTCGGCGGCCTTCGCCCGACGGAACAGATCCTCACCAACGGCGAGGCTCCGAAATTTCCAGGCCCCAACGAACGCCAGGCTTGCCAGCGCCGAGCCTTGGAGGCTGTCGAGCGCGAGTGCGCTTGCCGCCGCAGCGGACATGCGATTGTATCCTACGTCGAAGGGCACCTGATGCGTGATGGTTTGGCTCCCCCAAGCCGCGCTTAGGCCGGCGAACGCGCGGGCGTTCGTGCGATCCTTCTCCGTCGCCCGGATAAAAAGGTCCTTGGCGTGCGCCGTGTTTCGCAGGGCCATCAGCTGGTGCCACCCTTCCAGCGTCAAGCGATATGACTCGGCATCGATCGGATGGTCGGGCGGGCGCGGCTCGCTCGGCTGGGCTACCCTGAACACCGCCCCGAAGACGTGAGCCGCGAGTCCACTTTCGACCTCGCGCAGTTGAGATATCGCGAAGCGGCGCGCTGCCAGCGTCTTTTCCCTTTTGGTGTCGGCATCCAGCACGCTCGCACGCACTTCCAGTGAATCCCCAACGCGCGCGAGCACGGTACGCAACAGGATCCTCGATCCGAACTCGCCCGCGACTGGTGCGGAGTCGTGCCGAGAGGATGCGGGCCACGCTGACCGCGCTCCAGTCCGGAGCTGAAGGCCGCCAGTGCGTTCCAATCGGCGAGTGATCCCTTCAACGATGCCAGACGTCACGTAGTCGAGGCTCGGATCACCAGTCTCGTTGTCCATCGGCAGCACCACGAGCACACGCACTCCCACCGGCGGCGGCGGCGTTCGATAGCTGCGAACCGCCGCCGCGATCAGCACGGTGCACAACACCGCCACGGATGAAATCCCAATCCACAGCACTGCCCGGTGAGTGGAGGTCGGCACTCGTAACGTATCGACGGGTGATTGCGTTCGATCGGCCGTCACAGGGATCTCGGATGCCGCTGATGACGGTGCGGCCGCGACGGTGATCGACGGCGCGCTGCGAGTCGCATCACCATCGAGCCGTTCGAGCAACTCGCTGGCGCTTTGCGGTCGAGCATCCGGGTTCTTCTCGAGGCACCGCGTAATGAGGTCTGCCACGCCAGCGGGAACGTCTGAACTCACGTCCTGAATTGCAACGGGCGTCGTACCGATCTGCGCCGCGATGATCTGGTGCGTCGGCATGTCGTGAAACGGCGGACGCCCGGCGAACACCTCATACGCGACGCAGCCGAACGAATAGATGTCCGCGCGATGGTCCGTGAAGGGATCTCCGACAGCCTGCTCGGGCGCCATGTACGCTGGCGTGCCGATTCCCGCGCCCGATTGCGTCAACGTGCTGGCGGCGGTGACGCCCTGCGCCACGCTGACCGCCTTCGCGATACCGAAATCCGTCACCACCGCAGCGCCACCGGACAACATGACGTTGTCCGGTTTCACATCCCGGTGCACGACACCCTGCGCATGGGCATACGTCAGCGCTCGCGCGACATCGCGGAGGATACTGATGCGCTCCGCGACTGTCGGCGGGGTTGTTGCGACGAGGCGTGCGCGCAGGGACGGCCCTTCCTCAAACGGCATGACGAAGTACAGCACCCCATCAGAATCTCCCGAGTCGAACAGGGGCACGATGTTCGGATGGCGGAGGCGCGCCGCGATGCCGATCTCCCGGAGAAACCGCTCGCGGCCCAGCGACGCGGCGAGGTCCGGCCGAATCACCTTGACCGCGACACTCCGTGCGTGCTTCACGTCATGCGCGAGGTAGACGCGCGCCATGCCGCCGCGTCCGATCTCACGCTCGATCCGATATCGCCCCCCAAGCATGTCCGGAAGGGGCGCATCCGGCACGTCAGCGAAAAGCGCGGCAAAGCGCTCACCGGCAGGCCGCTCGAGAAACGGCGCGTCCTGTTCGCACTCGGCCAGCAGTTGCTGCAACTGTCCAAGCCGGCGTTCATCACCCCCACTCAACTCCATCAGGAGCGCGGCACGCAGCTCCGGCGGCGTATCGAGCGCCGTATCGAGCAGGGGTGACAGCGTCGTCCAGTCGGGAGGCAGCACCGATCGCTCCGCCTCGCGGCGACTCATGACCATCCCCTCATGGCGTGAGAGCCCGCCGAAGGAGAACCCGTGCCTTCGCCCAGTCGCGCTGCACCGTCCGTGTTGTGACGGCAAGCGCCTGCGCGGTTTCCTCCTCGCTCAAGCCGCCGAAGAATCGGCACTCCACCACCTGGCCCAGTCGCGGTTCCACCGAGGCCAATCGCTCGATGGCATCGTGCAGCTCGAGCAGCGCCTCCGGTTGGTCATCGCTGGCAAGCTGCTCGGTATCGAGCGTAACCCGGTGCAGGCCCCCGTCGCGCTTTTGTGTCAGGCGTGCCCTCGCTCGGTCCACGAGGACGTGCCGCATAGCCACTGACGCCAGTGCGAAGAAGTGGGCCGACTCTCCCCACGCAATTCGCGACTGCTCGACGAGCTTGAGGTATGCCTCGTGAACGAGGCCCGTGGTGGACAGTGTCCCGCCGTGCTCGCGCTTCGCCAACTGACGGCGCGCCATCGCCTGAAGTTGCTCATACACCTCGGGAATGAGCCGATCGAGACTGTCTCGTCGGCCGCCCCGCAATTCCGTGAGCGCATCCATTTCATTCGAAACGTCCA
>JANLVM010000941.1:0-3313 GCA_031364015.1 Gemmatimonadaceae bacterium | reverse complement strand
CAACCGGCCGCGACTGCTGCCAACAGGAGAAGACTTGCAATGCCAAATCGCATACGCCGGACTCCACAGAGAGGGAAATCCCGAAGATCGCTGGACACTTCGCGCCCCCGAGATTGTGGAATATGCGGGCGAGGTCAGAATGTGCTAGCAAGGTCAACCGTGCCGCTGCGGAGTTCGTAGGGTATTATTGCCAAAATGCTGCCAGCGACGAGCAAACACGCGGGGCGTTGTGGATGAGTGCTTAGAACGCCAGCTTGGCCCAATGCGCGAGCCGCCGACGCAGGGTCGACTGCGGAGGGATGAGGGTATGCAGTTCTTCCGCATTCTGTATCCAACGGCTTTGTCCGACCAGCTCAATCACGTCGAGATACGGAATGACCGGAAGCCAATGGGACATGATCAGCGCGTCCTCACCATCGGTGATCATGCTGCGAGCATTCTGATTTTGCGATCCCATCATGGTGTAGAACACCACGCGATCGCGATCTCGCTTGGAAAGGTCCGCGTACCATTGATCCGCCATCTTGGTTCCCACATCGAGAATGGCGTCGGCGACGTCATCGCCTCTTGCAATGGCGGCGGTTCGATTCTCGGATTGCGCGAAGCGCTGCTTCACGAAGTCCCGATACACCACCGGCCACTCGCTTCGCGTGATGATCTGCCACGCTTCTTGCGACGCGAAATAGTTGGCCTTGAGATGCAATTTGGGATACGGCGTCGACTCAAACTCCTCCGGAGCCCGCGGCGGTCGGGGCACGCGCTTGAGTGAATCGGCCAGACTGGCGATGTCGGCATACACGGCGCGTGGGAATCCAAACAGCGCTTGAAGCCATTGGTGCTGCTCAAACGTCGTTCGCACCGCTTGCACTTTGCCGGCAATATCGTTCACCTCAACTTCGGTCGAAAAGATGCCAACTTTGAGCAGACCGCCCACATGCGCAATATTCGGCGCGAGCAGCTGCGAGGCCGTCACCAGTCGCCACAGGAGCTCCGCGCTTCGTACCATCGAGCCAAATGATCGCGCGGGAGCATTGGCAAACGACGGTGCAATGACAAGGACGCGCACGCCACGCAGCGCGGCGCCAAGCAGCGCCGATCCCCAAAACGGACTGTTCCAGAGCGAGTCCGGTATCTTGATCACCGACCCAGGTGGCATGAGCGTGTACAGGATCGCCTTGGCGACGTTGATATCCTTGTCGTCGAAACCGGTCTCATTGTGCAGGCCGAGGGCCCGAATCGCGGTCTGGCCCCGTGCGTCGACTTTCCGAATCCTGGCGGCGTAGTCGGGCGCCCTGGGAAGGGGTTGAAGCGGGGAAGGGATATCGCGCAAACGGATACCCTGATTCATCAGCGCGTCGCGCGCCGCAGCCTTCATGCCGAGCACTGCGGGTCCCTGCACCAGCAGGGCACGGTCCTCCCACGACAGGTTGCTGTAGTGCTCCCCGACGCCGGCGCCCGTGTACAACGCCTCGCCAACGTATGGATCTTCTTCAGTGAGGTCGTAGAATGCGATCTTGCGGTGATCTCGCATCATGTTGTCTGGCGTAGCGACGCCAGGAATCAATGTCCAGCTCCAAAATGACTGATCGGCCACATTCGTGATGTTCACGTGCACCCTGATCATGTTGCGCAGCCATAGTTCGCCGAATTGTCCGCGCTGCGACCGCAACAGCGAGGAACGCGCAATGGCCGCGCGCAACGAATCCTGTGCCACGACCAACGAATCCTCCCAGGCACTATTCCCTTTCGGGAGACGCACCCGGTAGCGCGTTGGATCTTCGAGCAAGTTCATCCAGAGGCTCGATCGGTTCACCTGATACCAAAACTGATCAAGTAAGATCATGTACACCGGAAACGTGCCAGTGCTGTCATACTCGCGCACGTGTGTGGTCAGCGCGGACAAGTACGAGTGCAGCACGTGGTTGTAGCTCATCCGATCAGGATCACCCTTCGTGTCATAGCCACGAAAGTCGTGCACCCACAGCACGTGGTAACGCTTGGCCGCTTTGATCGTGCGCCTCAGGTGGTACTGGAACTGCTCATTGATGATGAAGGAAACGAAATTCCCTTCGGTAAACTGATCGTTGGCAGCCTGCTCGATCAACGCATCAACCTCGCCCTGCGAATCGTGTTGGTCGGGCGTCAGCGCGTACTGCAGTGGAAGCCAGACGAAACGCGAGTCTCCCCATTCGGCGCGCAGTGCGCGGCGGTTCTCCTCGACGATCTCCAGCAGCGTCGTGAAAACCCACAGCACCGCTTCACGCGACGCGGGCGGCACCTTGGACTCCGTGTGCAGCCATCGCATGAAGACGCCGCGCGCCCGCGTGGCAAACTCCTTGGTCGAATCGTGCTTCTTGATCTGACCGAGCATTCGGTTGTAGGGGAGGAGCACTTCGGCTAAGAGTACTTGCCGCGCACGCGACGCGACGACCTCGCCCTCAGCCGTCGTCGCCGCAGCGTTGGTGTTGAGCGCCAGTGAGTACGCACGCGCAACTGCCGTATGCAGGTGATTCACCTCCTCGCTCATCGTGCGAAAGGGCGCGACGCCATCCTGCGGCGCCGTCGCGAGTTCGCGTTGCAATCGGCGAATACGCGCAACCGCCTGCACTTCATCCTTCTTGCGGTCCGCGGCCGGATGGTCAAGAAACGGAATATTGAGCTGACGAATACGCGTAGCGGCCAGGCCCGCGTCCCCCATCGCCGCGCGCAGCACGCCAACCTGTGTTTCCGTGGGCGCTGGCGCGGTGACAGGTCGGGCAGGGGTGAGCTTGACACGATCCGAACGTGGGCGCGTTTGACCGGTCGGAATTTGTCGGTGAATTGGCGTGTCGAAGCCCGCCATGAAGTACCAGTTGCGGCCCGGCATCAGATCGACTCGAACCGTACTGCCGTTGCGAAACAGTCCCCCGCGAATGATGGGGTGATAGTACGAAATATCCGTGCGCGCACGGCCAGTCTTGAGGTTGTAGTCAATGCCAAGTCCCAGCCGCAAAACCGGGCTCGCGATGTGCGCGCGCATACCGCCGTCAAGTTGAGTCCCGCGCGTGCCGAGATATCCCTCAAAGTTCAGACCGGCGACTCCGATGACTGGGTTCATGAGGTCGTGGTACGCGCCAAGACGCATTTCGGTGGCGCTCAGCAGCTCCTTGGCCTCGCCCTTGGTCCGTCCAACGGCCAGACCTGCTGACCACTTCCACTGGTCCGGCTGTCCGAGTGACTTGGTGAAGCCGCCATCACTTGGTGCGCGCGATTGCGCGCCACTCGATTGGCCATGTAGCAGGCACACTGTCAGTAGAATGGCCGCAACGCGCAC
>JANLVM010000938.1:0-2055 GCA_031364015.1 Gemmatimonadaceae bacterium | reverse complement strand
CGGCGTGACCACCAAGATGGTGAACGGCACCATCTCGGGATTGTCGGCCATGCAAACCGGGTACGCGTTCATGGGCGGCGGCAGTGCAAGTGTCACTGGTCCAGCGACGGCGTTTCAGGTTTCGGGCGTCGAGAATCGCCTGACGGATCTGCTGGCGTTTCGCACAACCACCGTGGCCGTGCCGTTCTCGATCACGGCCGATCGTGGCGCGCTTCGACGGAATGTGAACTACGCGGCCGGAAGCACGGCGCCTGACCTGTCGTTCACCGGCGCAGAATCGTTTGCGCTGGCCACAGCTACCGTGACGCTGTTAAACGCCGGAGCGGAGAACACAAACCTCTTCACGGCGTTCTCGACCAGCAACGGCGATGTGGGCACATTGTTCATTCCTGAAGTGACGGCAGGGGGAGCGTTGGGCGTGCCAAGTACCCACACGGCACCTGGCGATTTCCACCAGTTCATCGCGACCGCGGCACCGGCTGACTTTTTATCGTTCCGAGTGGTCTTCCAGTTCAACCGCGACCTGGCGAATCGGACGCTCACGTTCGGAGCGCCATTGAACGTGCCCACGCTGACCACGATAGCGACGTCGCCGTATGCGCGGCTCAGAGTGGTAGGGACGTGGCAGGCCGAATACGGCGGAATTGCCGGGACCGACATGACGCAGTCATCGGGCGCCAGCTTTCGCGCGTGGAGCATCCAAGGCTCGCGCGGATACTTTGGCGCCAGCTCGCAGTTCGAGCTTGAGCTACCGGATTTCACCGGTACGGCGGGCTTCCTGAATAGCTGGGGGCTCACGGTCGGCTCCGCTACCGAGGTGACAACGTTCGCCACGGGCGCAATCGCTGGAACTCTTGGCGTCATCGCAGAAGGTAGTGCGTACAGGGCGGCGTCACGGGTGCAGACGATCACGCCGTAGCACACTCGCGTTTGTTGATGTCACCACGCCCCGCCGGGATGTCCGGCGGGGCGTGGTGACACGGGCGCGCTAGTCCGCGCTCGCGACCCGTCGCTTCCGACGTTCCAGCGGCATCACGTCGCGTCGCGCCGACGGCGTGATGCCCACTTCGCGCGCTTTGCGGCGGAAGCCCGCCAAGTGATCGACCGGGGCACCGGTTTCGTGCTGCCACTGATGCACCATTTCGTGCAGCAGCGTGTGCATGGCTTCGCTCCATCCATGCTTGACCACATGTTTGCGCGACATCACGATCTCCGACGGCACGTGTTTGCTGCCCGGATCGAAATGCGCCAGTCGCGTTGCCATGCGACCGGACAAACGAATGGGGAGTGCGGTCAGTGTTGCGCCAAAATGCCGTGCGTTGAGTTGTCGATGCGCTTCGGCAAGCTGCGCCATGAGGGCGAGATCGCCAGGGCGCGGCGGTTCCGTTCGGCGTGGTGCGGGAGGCCGGTCGATCTCGAACTGCAAGATGGCGTCGCGGGCCGCGACTCTCGCGTGCTTTGTACGCGACGTCGCAAAGGTCACGATGGCGCGCAGGACGGGCTCGGGCGCGTCGGCATAGCCCTCGTTGACTCGCAGGGTTCGCCCAATCAGCGAGACCATCACGGTGCGCGTGCGCATGAGCACCAGTGACTCGACGCCGCAGAGCCCCATGTCCTGAAGCCGCGAGAAGAGCACCGCGGTGCGCGCGCGTGTCGCCGAACGGCCGCGCGCGGGACGCGCGCTTGGCGCGTCGGCGAACCGTGGTGCGCCACGCGGCGGCGCGTGACCGCACGTGAGCGGCGTCGAGCGCTCGTTGTCCGCGAGCGTCGACGGCGACGTGGCGACACCAGCGGTGTCGGTAAAGTCGAATCCCAACTGAGCAAAGGACGCGTCGCGCATTCGGAGAAGAATGCGCCGGAGCGCATCGGCGATCAAGCGCGGGCTTCCGTCACAGTGTTCATGGCAAAAACACCGTCGGCCATGTGCCGTTCCGGAGCAGCGCCATGGTATCCATGCCGAACGCGACCGCGCAGTGCACCAACACGCCGCCGCCAATGCTGCGCGTACGGAGCGCGAGATACCCAAGCACATAGCCCGCGACAATGGAGCCAAAA
>JANLVM010000917.1:0-1674 GCA_031364015.1 Gemmatimonadaceae bacterium | reverse complement strand
GCGACAGGCCAGAGCGACGTTGACGGTCGCACCGATGTCTACGCCCTTGGCTGCGTGTTGTACGAGATGATTGCTGGTGAGCCGCCGTTTAGCGGTCCAACGGCACAGTCGGTGATTGCACGCGCACTGACCGAGACGGCGCGACCGCTCAGTTCCAGTCGCGAAGGTCTTTCGTCGCGGGTGAGTGCGGTCGTCAGCCGTGCATTGGCGAAGTCGCCGGCCGACCGCTTTCAAACCGCCAACGAGATGGTGGATGCCATTCGTGCCGCGGAGACAGCCGACGTGCTTCGCTCGGGTGAAGTCGCGGGCCGTGCTACCGGCCGTCAGCCAGCGGCGGTAGCAGCCGGTGCGACCACCGGGAAAGCGTGGTTGGTGTTCGGTGTGATGGCGCTGATGGCGCTAACGGGATTCGTGTTGGTGGCAGTGCGTCGCGGTCTCCCATCATGGATGCTGGGGCTCGCCGGCCTGATGATTGGCGGTGGAGCGCTGGTGTTGCTGCTCACGTCGCGCGCCGAGTCGCAACGCCGTGCAGGCGCGTCATCGAGAGGACTGAATAGCTTGCTCACCTGGCGAAACGCCGCGTTGGGTGGCGTGGCCGCACTCGTGATATGGGCCATGACGGCGACGATGCTGGCGGTGGCGCCGCCAACCGGATCGAGCAGCAGCGGCGGTCGCAAGAAGCTGGCGATCCTGCCGTTTGAAAATCAGGGCACGGCCGACGACACGTACTTTGCCGACGGTATCGTCGACGAAGTGCGCGGCAAGCTCGCCAAGGTAGGCGAGCTCACGGTGATCGCTTCGAGCAGCGCGAACCAGTATCGCAACTCCGCCAAGACGCCGGTCGAAATCGCCAGTGAACTCGGTGTCGACTTCCTGCTCGTTGGCAAAGTGCGCTGGGTCGGCGCCGCTGGCGCGACACGAAAGGTGCAGGTGGTGCCCGAGTTGGTGGATGGAAGGACCGGTGCCACCACATGGCAGCAGCCGTTCGACGCCGACATGACCGATGTCTTTCAGATGCAGACGTCGATCGCTTCGCAGGTAGCCGGGGCACTCGGCGCGGTGCTGGGCAGCGCTGAAAAGGCTCAGCTTGAGGCGCGACCGACCACCAATGCTGCCGCCTACGACCTCTACCTCAAGGGTCGCGCGATCGTCACGAACTCCTCAGCTGCGCAGCGAGTGGCGGCCGGCTATTTCGAACAGGCGGTCGCGCTCGACTCCACCTTCTCCGAAGCGTGGGCCCTGCTCGGCCGTGCATTGACATCAGTGTACAGCAACGGCACTCGCGATCCCATCGTCGGGCGTCGCTCGAAGGAGGCGATTGACCGTGCCTTGGCGCTGGCGAGCAACACGCCAACGCCGCATTCAGCAGCGGCGCGCTATTACCAGATCGTCGATCGGAATGTTTCCGCCGCCGATCGGGAGATCAATCTTGCACTGATCGCCGCGCCGAAGGACGCGGATGTGCTTTCACAGTCTGCCAACGTCGAAGTGCAGGCTGGTCGCTTCGAGGCGGCACTCGAGAAGTTGCAGCGGGCGCGGGAACTCGATCCACGCTCACAGCCAACACTCTCGAACCTGCTCACCGTGCTGGTGAATCTCCACCGCTTCGACGACGCGTTGACGGTTGGCCAGCAGGCCTTGGCGCGAGCGCCTGGAGATTTGGGTACCATCGAG
>JANLVM010000913.1:0-4227 GCA_031364015.1 Gemmatimonadaceae bacterium | reverse complement strand
CTCGAGATGGGATTCGCGCCACCCGCAGGGTGAGGCGCGGTCAGAGGTGTTGTTCCACATTCGTTCACCCACAGGAATCGCTATGCTCCTTTCGCAGTCATCCCGTCGCGTCGCGCGCTCACTTATCACGAGCGTGGCGGCTGTTGCTACGCTGATAGGCATTTCCGCGTGCGCCGCTAAAAAGCCGGACACGGCGCCCACACCGCGTGCTAATCCCGCCACCGACGCGCGCGTCGGCCTCAAGGCCGGGCTCATGGACGCCGGCGAAGCGTCGTCGAACATGAAAGTGACCGCCAAGGCCGTTTCACCGCCAGGCTTTCTTGGCACCACGAATTCCGATCTCGCCTTTACGGGCAAGTATGCCATTCAGGGTAACTACAACGGTGCAGTGATCTGGGACGTGTCCGATCCATCCAAGCCCGTCCTGGTCACCGCCTATTCGTGCCCGGCATCGCAGAACGACATTTCTGTCTATCGCAACATGATGTTCATGTCGGCCGAGGCAAACAACGGACGGACCGACTGCATGCCCGGCGGCGTAGCCGATACGGTGAGCAAGCTTCGCATGCGTGGCGTGCGCATCTTCGATATCACCGACATCAAGACGCCCAAGCTGGTGGCCAATGTGCAAACCTGCCGTGGCTCGCATACGCACACGGTCCTGGAAGATCCGAAGGACAAGCAGAACGTGTACATCTACGTGTCGGGCTCTGCGGGCATTCGTTCACCCAACGAGCTTGCCGGGTGCGCCGGAAACCTTGCTGGTGACGACCCGAGCTCGTCGCGTCTGCGGATTGAGATCATCAAGGTTCCGCTCGCTGATCCGTCGAAGGCCGCCGTCGTGAGTCGCGCCAACATCTTTGCCGGACTGAAAGAGAGCACGAGTCACGGCCCGTCCGACGCCGATAAGGATGCGAACAGTAAGACGGTTGCTGCGGCACGGGCGGCCGGAGCGTTCATTGTCCGGAACCCGCAGTCGGGTATCGACATCGTCGTTCCGGCGCCGGTGGTCCGCTCGATGCTTGACAGTATGGTGAAGGCACGTGGCGGTTCAGGCGCACCGACCGCGGTGGATAGCACGGCACTGCGTGGCACGATTCAAGGCGTCATCAACCGCATGTTCGCTGCAGCGCCGGCATCGGGCAGCGGCGCCATGAGCGATCGGTCGCAGTGCCACGACATCACGGTGTATCCGGCGCTTGGTATTGCGGGCGGCGCGTGTGAAGGGCACGGGCTGTTGCTCGATATCAGCGACCCGATCAATCCCACGCGTCTTGATGCCGTTGCCGACTCAAACTTCGCGTACTGGCATTCGGCCACCTTCAATAACGACGGCACGAAGCTGCTGTTCTCCGATGAGTGGGGTGGCGGTGGTGCACCGAAGTGTCGGGCAGGCGACAAGCCCGAGTGGGGTGCGAACGCTATTTTTACGGTCGAGAACAAGAAGCTCAAGTTCCAGAGCTACTACAAGATTCCGTCGTATCAGTCGGCCAACGAAAACTGCGTCGCGCATAATGGCTCGCTCATTCCGATTCCGGGGCGTGACGTGATGGTGCAGGCGTGGTATCAGGGTGGAATCTCGGTATTCGACTGGACCGATGCCAAGAATCCCTTCGAAATAGCGTCCTACGATCGCGGACCGGTGGACTCGACGCGCATGGTGATGGGCGGGTCGTGGTCGGTGTACTGGTACAACGGGAGCATGATCAGCTCGGAGATCGCGCGCGGGCTTGACGTGGCCGAACTGCTGCCAAGCCAGTACATCTCGCAAAACGAGATTGATGCGGCGAAGACGGTGAAGTGGGCGTACCTCAACGCGCAGGGTCAACCAAAAATCGAGTGGCCGCCCAGCTTTGCCTTGGCGAAGGCGTACACCGACCAACTCGAACGAAAAGGGTGCGTGAATTCGTCGCGCATTGGCGAGATCCGTGCTTCTATCTCCAGCGCCGAGAAGTCGTCAGGCGCGCAGCGCAACGCGGCGCTGACGAAGTTGAACACCCAGCTGAGCGGTGATCGTGGATGTGATCCGAAAAAGGTGGACTTGCTGAAGAAGGCCCTGCAGGACCTGATGACGTCGGTGATGTAGACCGTGATTCGCGGTGGTCGCAACCGGTACGTGGTGCTCACGATGCTGGTGATCGCCTACACCTTCAACTTTCTTGACCGCCAGATTCTCGGCATCCTCAAGGAACCGATCAAGCACGAACTCGGCTTAACCGACACACAGCTGGGACTCATGGGAGGGGTCGCGTTCGCGGCGCTGTATACGACCCTTGGCGTTCCCGTTGCGTGGCTGGCCGATCGCGTCAGTCGTACCTGGATCATGACGGCTGCGTTGACGATCTGGAGCGGCTTCACGTTGGCCTGTGGTCTGGCTACGAGTTTCTGGGCCCTGTTCCTGGCCCGAATGGGCGTGGGCATCGGCGAAGCAGGTGGCGTCGCGCCCGCATACTCATTGATCAGCGACTATTTCCCGAGGGAGCAACGCGCGAGAGCACTCGCCGCGTATTCGTTTGGTATTCCGATTGGTTCCGCGCTGGGTCTGCTGTTTGGCGGACTGATCGCCGCGTACGTCGATTGGCGCTGGGCGTTCATCAGTGTGGGCGCTGCTGGTATTCTGCTGGCGCCGATCTTCAAGGCGGTGGTGCAGGACCCGGTGCGCGGCGGACTCGATGTCGCCGCTGGTGCGTCGGTGAACGCCGCACCAGCGCCGAAATTCTCTGCGGTGCTCGCTACGGTGCTTCCAAAGCCCAGCTTCTGGCTGCTGGCATTTGGCGCCGCCAGCTCGTCAATCTGCGGATACGGCGTGGCGTTTTGGCTCCCCTCTTTCTTCATACGGAGCCTGGGGCTGACATTGGCTCAGACGTCGGTGTACTACAGTGCTATCACGCTTATTGGCGGTGTGGCCGGCATCTGGTTGGGTGGCTCGCTTGCCGATCGCTTCGGCGTGAAGAACCGCGCGGCCTACGCGATCGCGCCGGCGGTCTGTTTCCTGATCGCCGTGCCGTGCTTCCTGCTGGCCATGAACACGACGTCACTGGCCTGGGCGTTCGTGATCTTCCTGATACCCACCGGTCTCAACTTGGCCTGGCTTGGACCGCTGCTCGCCGCGGTGCAGCATATGGCGCCCGCCAACATGCGTACCACGACCTCGGCGCTGTTCCTGTTGATCAACAACCTGCTGGGTATCGCGGTTGGACTGTGGCTGTTCGGATATCTGTCCGACCTGCTGGCGCCGCAATACGGTGCCGAGTCCATGCGCTATGCGATCTACTATGGCATGGGCTTCTACGTACTGAGTGCCGTCCTGCTGATCGTAGCATCAACTCGGTTGACGCGCGACTGGGTTGATGCCACGACGTGAGCACCACGCGTGGCAGCCGTCGCGCGAGGTCGTCACGGTTTACAGCACGCGAACGCCAGCTCCGTCGTGAACGGTCACGACAATTGGAATGCCTTGGCGCACGCTCTGCGACACCGTGCAGAACGCTTCAAATCTCGTTGTTGCGCTCGATGTGAGCGCTGGCGGTGGCGTGAATACCGCCGGCGTCTTGCTTGAACTTCCGCAAAGCGAAAAGAAGACTGGCCGTCAGACAGTTCGCGACGCTTGCCAGTAGACATTGGCAAACCTTGCAGGACGGGGATTATGCCATGGACACCATCGGAGCTTAGTGGCATTGTAGATTTCAGCAATGACGAACGCCACGCTACTCTCGCGGCTCAGGTGCCCGCACTGTGGGCACGAAGAGCAGTTGGTGATGCCGACCGACGCTTGCGTGTTCTTTCACGAGTGCTCGGCGTGTCACGTGATGTTGCGGCCCCACGCTGGTGACTGCTGTGTCTTTTGCTCGTTCGGCTCGATACCGTGTCCGCCCATTCAGGAGGGTTCGTCCGATTGTTGCCGACCAGCGGCTGACGATCGGTCGCCGCCGATTCTTCCAACTCAGAAGGAGACGATCGTGAAGAAAACGACGATTGCTGGCGTCATGCTCTTGCTCACTCTCACTTCGTCGCTGGCGTACGGACTGGCGCGTCGGCACGGTTCGTGGGACGGGATGGTGATGGGAAAGAGTGGGTCGAAGATTCGCGGAGCGATTAGCATGACCGGTGGCAAGGGTGCTGGTGCGACGGACGTCGCGGTGAAATACACCGGCGACATCGCGGGCGTCACGCGCCCTTGGCACGTCCACATTGGCAGCTGCGCCAAGGGCGGCGCGGTGCTCGGCG
>JANLVM010000909.1:0-2217 GCA_031364015.1 Gemmatimonadaceae bacterium | reverse complement strand
GGACGACACAAGGGGCAGTCCATTCAGCTCCGCCGTCGCGACGATAACGCGATCGGCAGGATCCCGGTGTGTCCACTGCAGGTCAAGCACGCGCAGCCACACGCGCAGGTCCACGGGCACCAGCGTCAGCGCGTGGACGCGCTGCACGCGTTGCACATACTCGTTGAACGGCACACCGAGTGACAGCGTGCCGCGTTGTGTCTTGAGCCCAATCTCCCACAGCGAGATGGCACTCGCGAGAATCCCGTCGCGCTCCGCCCTGGCAATCGCTCGACGCGCCGGCTTGGACAGCAGCTCGGGCGACAGCGTCCAATAGAGCAACGCGGACGTGTCCAGCACGACGCGACTCACGCGTCGGGCCACTCGCCGTGAGAGGGTTCGTCGAGATCTCCCTTCCATGACAGCATCCCGCGAATGTCGGCGAACGCGGCGTCTACCGACTGCGTCTCGGTGAACGGAACGACTTTGAGAACCGGCCGACCGTCACTGGTGACGACCAGTTCTTCGCCCGTCTGCTCAACCTGTCGGAAGTATTCGAGCATGCGTGATTTGAGAGCGCTTTTGGAGACTGTGACCATAGTCATGACTATAGTCACAAAGGATTATTCTAGCAACGCTCGCGTGCAACATGGCCTTGATTGCGCCGCCACTCTAGCGTTGCATGTTTCCGTTCCTCATGCGGAGTAACCCCCACTTAGAGACAGTCCATGCGTTTCGCCCGCCTCGGACCCGCAGCGCGGTCTGAATGACGATGTTCGTCCTGATCATCGTTGTTTTCATCTTGGGTTATGGAGCCATTGCCTTCGAGCATCCGCTCCGTGTCAACAAGGCGGCACCAGCGCTCCTGACCGGCATGCTCATATGGTCGTTGATCATGGTGTTTCATGATCAACTGGGCCTCTTGGAGGGCCCGGAGCAGCTCGTTGAGCGTTTGTACCATCATCTCAGTCGGGCGGCGAGCATCCTCTTTTTTCTGCTCGGGGCCATGACCGTGGTCGAACTGATCGACGCCCATTCTGGATTTCAGGTGGTGACGGACCGCATTACCACGATCAATCGACGTCAGCTGTTCTGGTTGGTTGGCGGATTCACGTTCGTTCTCTCGGCCATTCTGGACAATCTGACCACGTCCATCGTTATGGCGGCCCTGATGCGCAAGCTCATGGTGGATCGCGACGATCTCTGGACCTTTGGGGGGATCGTGATCATTGCGGCCAATGCCGGCGGCGCGTGGAGTCCCATCGGTGACGTCACCACCATCATGCTCTGGATCGGTGGCCAGGTGACGACATGGAATATCATAGCGAAGACGTTTCTTCCAAGTGTGGTGTGTCTGGTGCTGCCACTGCTTTGGTTTTCGCTTCGTTCACGCGGTCAGATACAGCGTCCCACCGAAGTACGGGACGACACATTCGCAGTATCAAAGCGCACGCGGATCACCGTGTTTGTGTTGGGGCTCGGTACGTTGCTCGGTGTTCCGGTGTTCAAGAGCCTCACCCATCTGCCGCCGTTCATGGGCATCATGTTCGGTTTGGGTATTCTGTGGTGGTATACGGAGCGGGTGCATTCGGCTGCTGACGAGAACCGTGGACAATATCAAGTCACGGCAATTCTCACGCGCATTGATCACGCGAGCATTCTGTTCTTTCTCGGGATTCTGATTGCGATCGGCGGACTCGAGACTTCAGGACACCTCTCAAAGTTGGCGTCAACGTTGGATCGATGGGTGCCCAATGTTTTCGCGCTGAACAGCGTGATTGGTGTGCTTTCGGCAATCGTTGACAATGTGCCGCTCGTTGCCGCCGCGCAGGGGATGTATCCACTCAGCGTATATCCGCCTGATCACATATTCTGGGAATTGCTGGCCCTCTGTGCTGGCACCGGCGGCAGTTTGCTGATCATCGGCAGCGCTGCCGGTGTGGCCGTCATGGGTGTGCTCAAAATTGACTTTATGTGGTACGTGCGGCGCATGCTGATGCCGGCGGCGTTGGGATACGTTGGCGCGCTCACCACCTTCTGGCTCATGTGGGCTTGAGGAGGCCGGTTTCGGCGCTCGCGGCAACTCGCGCTGTACGCTTCGCCCAACCCCTATCGCGTCGCCTTCACCACGCGACGCAACCCCCGCCCCGCCAGCGCACCCGTCACCTTCCCGTCACGCACTGCCGCTTTTCCGTTCACGAACACCCACCGCATACCGACCGCAAGCTTGGTCGGCTC
>JANLVM010000897.1:0-2756 GCA_031364015.1 Gemmatimonadaceae bacterium | reverse complement strand
GGACGACACGTTGAGTACACAATTGCAGGGCGACCGCAGGATCAATTCAGCGATCAATCAAGCTATTACAGGCAGATTGTCGAGTTGGTCAACACCCTTGATCTTCGGTCGAGCGTTTCGCTCGATGTCAGATACTTGACGCGCGAGCAGCAGGTAGCAGCGATTCAAGGGTGCCATGCTGGCATTTTCGCTTATCAGAAGTAAGCGTACGGATTCACCATGTCACCGTTGGTGAGCCGGTGGTCGGATGGGCTGAGCGGAGTTTGTTTGGTGAGAATCGTGGCGCGTGGAGCGCCCCGCAGAGCGGTGCTGACTACTGCGGATCTGCGGCGCCGTACAGTTCGCGCCAGCGATCGGGCAGGAGATCATTCACCGGGACGTGTTCGCGAAGTTTGCGGAGCACGTCGGTGAAATACGGCAGCGGGGGCACGCCGTGTTGCGCGCAGGTGCGCATCAGCGAATAGAGCACGGCGGCGCGCCCTGCGGCCTCGTGGGGAGTACCGCGCACCGCTGCGGATATTCCGCTTGGCAGACAGCACCATGTTGATCAAAGAGATGTCCACCACGCGCGCGGTTCGGTTCAGTGTGGATGGAACGGTGCTGTCAACCATTGAACTGCCTCCAAAGGTCGCCAGCGGGTGGGTCGTTACTCCGGACACTACCGGCGGTTGGTTCATCACCGTGTCGTTCGAGGACAACAAACCGGATCGCATTGGTCGATTCGGCTGGCTGCATTTCGATCGCGACGGCAAAGTCATCGACACCGTGCACCCTCCGACTCATATGCTGTCCGAACCGACACCAGACGGTATCGCACCGGGTCGCATACGCACAGTTGGAAGGGACGGTTCCGTGCTGACTACCATCCCTGGTCCGAATCGCCTGACGCGCTATGCGTTGGACCATTCCGTGTTGGTGATGGAGTGGCCCGGATCGCCGCCCATATACAGCGATGCCGAACGCGCCGACATGCAAGTCGTGGAGGACCGGATGAGTGAGTTGCTGGGCAAGGCAAAAATGCCCCTGCCCGATCACAAGCAGCCGGCGAATCGTATCCTCACCGATGGCAGCGGCACCCTCTGGGTGCAGTTGTCCAACGTGGGCGAGCGCATTCCCGATGACGAATTACAGAAAGGTCAGGGACCGCTGACGATAAAGTGGCGCGAACCCGATCGCTGGGCTGCCTTTCGGCGAGATGGCGCACTGCGTTTCATCGTTGACCTACCGCCTCGCGCGCGACTACTTGATCGTGAGGGAGATAGACTCCTTGGTGTCGTCGCCGATGATACTGGTGCCGAGCAGGTGGTAGTCTGGCGAATCGTTCGGCGGTGATCTGCACACGTAACCCCCACAACACCGCGGGCTGTCTGCCCTCGGGAAAGCGGTGGTGCAGCAAGCGATCGACGGTTTGGACCCCGCCTGACACTGGTCGACCCTGAGCACGACAGTCGGATTGCGAGCGACATGCGGAATGCGTTCGACGTGCTCATCACGCTGCGCGCGAAGAGATCGGCGATCACTGACGAATAACTCCGGAAAATGGGTCAGCCGCTCCTGTATCTGGGATACGTCGGCATGTCCGTGCCGTTCGCGTTTGCCGTCGGTGCGCTGCGGGATAGTTGGTATGAAGCGGCGGTTGGGCCTCCACGGTATCGTGGTGGCACGCCCTGCTCCGCCACTATCCACGCGCTCACCGTCTCGCGACGGGGCGCATACCCGGAGGCCAACCGCCATGGAGATGATTGGCCTGGACCTGCACAAGCTCCAGTGGCAGCTTCCCGACCAGTGTCAAGCCGATGACATGTTATATTACATGTTATGCCAAAAGTCTCTGCGGCCAATCGAAACGTCCAGCGCTACCGAGACCGGATGAAGCGAGCCGGCCTGCGGCTTGTTCAACTCTGGGTTCCGGACACCAGAGCGAAGGGGTTTGCCGACGAATGTGTGCGGCAAAGCCGAGTGGCAGCCCGAAAGCGGCGCGAGGAGCGCGACGTACATGATTGGATCGAGGACACCCGAGATACGGCCGGATGGACGGGTTGAAACGCGGTGATCTCGTGGTGGTCGCCATATCGGGTGACTATGGAAAACTGCGACCTGCGCTGGTCGTACAGGCGGATCTGTTCAATCACGCCCATGCAAGTGTCACGCTACTTCCGGTGACGAGTACGATTGTCGACGCGCCACTGTTCCGCCTCACGGTTGCGCCGTCTCCTGGGAACGGCCTCCGCGCGTTGTCGCAGATCATGATTGACAAGGTGACCACGGTCGCACGAGTCCGAGTCGGCCCCACGATTGGCCATCTCGAGGACGACGTCCTGTTGCAAGTGAGCCGTGCGCTGGCGCTCTGGGTTGGGATCGCCGCGTAAGAGTGCTTCTCACGATCACCGACGTCGCTGGCGTGAGGGCGGCGCACGGGGCTAGTCGCTCCAGCATCGTTGCTTCAGCCGCCGCAGCTTTGATTGTACGAATGTTCGCGACGAGCTCGACTTGGGTCAGGGGCGAGTGGAGATCCTCGCACCGGGTCGGCAGCGCGACTACGGAATCAGCGCCGAGTCACCGACAGCAACCACCAGCGCCGCGCGGGCCGCCGGGAGCTTCCCCTCAACCGTCGCGAGTTTCACCGACTCGTCAAGCAAGAGCCGCTCGCGCAAGTTGACGACCAACAGCGTGCTTTCACCGCCAACGAATCGGACCTGCTCTGCATCGCGTAACTGCGTCGCCGCCCGTAGCACCTTCGCATTGAAGAGTTGTTG
>JANLVM010000886.1:0-4173 GCA_031364015.1 Gemmatimonadaceae bacterium | reverse complement strand
GCCCGGTACCGGCGATGCATCTTCGGCCGGTGGCGCACCCTTGGTGCCAATGTTCCACTGCGCGGCGCGGACGGTGACGCGTGTGGGCTGCCCTTCAAGAATGCGCACGAGGATCGGCACTTGAGACGGCACCACGCCCGGCGGATCGATGAGGACGCGTATCGGATATCCGCCCGCACGCCCCTCGAGGACCACCTGGTTGGTGCCCACGTGCGCACTGAAGGCCATCCATGCCAGCAGGACACACGCCGTGCGCACTCCATGCCGCGCCCAGCGGTCTCGCCTGCGCGTGTGATGGGGGCGCAGCACGTCGTTCATCGCCGCACCGAGCGCAGCCACTCGCCGCGCGCCAATCCTGCGCGCGCGGACAACGTCGCCAACACCAGTGCGATCGCGAAGCCGACGAGGGTGCGTTGTCGGGACTCTGACTGGAATTCGCCGGTGACCAGCAGCCAGTCAGACGGGATCATATACGCAAAATTATCCGTACGAAATATTGCATTGCGCGACGCATCACTCATCAGGAAATCGGCAAACGGCCACTGCACCGACGCCAAGACCGCGACAAACGTGACGCCCAGCAGCAGCGCGCGAATCCACGGGCGTTGCGATTCGGTTCGGCGCAGCACCAGGTCAAGGGCGAACGCGGGAATGATCAGCAGCAGCGGAAAATTCAGCGGCACCATATGCGTCACGACCTGGCGAATGGGACCAAGCTTCGGCGTCGCGGCAAACAGCGGCAGCACCCACACCTGCGCGCACATGACCAGCGTGTACACCGTCGCCGCCGCCGTCGCCGGATAGCGCAATCGAATCGATCGGCCCGCCGCCACCAGCGCCATCGGAAAGGCCAGCGCCGCCACCATGTAGAAGATGCCGCTGTGCATGAGCGTGCGATCGTGATATTCCGTACAGAACACCGCAATCATCGTGATCACCAAGCCACTGGCATAGGCCACAATCCACGGGGCGATTCCGTTTGCTGAGGATTCGGCGACGCGCGACTGTACCGCCATGGCCAGCACGACAGCGCCCGACAGAATGGCGACGAATCCCAACGCCAGCAGCGCGTGCGGCGGGCTGATGATCTTCACGTCCAGTCCGTACGAATTGTGCCACCAATCGTCGAACGGCGCCGACGTGAGCATCGCTGCGGCACCCCAGATGGCCAGCCATCCACCTAAGGGACCGTTAAAGACACGCCAAATAGTTACACCGTCTGTGAGCGGTTTCGGCGAAAAGAATGAGCGTCGTAGCACCTCGAATCCGCTGGCGATGCCGGCCACGGCTCCACCGGTATAGATGGCCAGGTGCGCCGGCGTCCAAAACGTGTCGCGACCAATTGTCATGTGCCAGGAAATGTCCCAGAGCAACCCCACAATCACGCTGGTCGCCGCGAAAATGACGGCGGCAAGTTGCCATGGCACAGCTATCGTGCGTGCGTGCGATGGTGCGCGGCCTGCCGAATGTGCGAACGCAGTGGACTCCATCGTCGGCCTCGTAGTGTTAGCGGTCGCAATTGTCGTGCAATTGTCGTTCGGTGCACCTACCGTGCTGCACAAATTTAACGCGGAGGACGGATCCCTCGGGCCTGCAATAACCGGCTGACTGTATCGATCGGCAGCGAGTTTATCCGACCGGCTCGACTCGTCACCGGTGTCGCCATCAGCAGAGCGTTGTACAACGCCTCCTCGGTGGCTTCCGTCACCGCTTGGAACAACGCTGATACGGCTTCGTTTCCAAGTTCCTGTGTCGACGCCAGCGACGCGTCGGGACTGCGTCGCACCGATGTCGCGGTGGAGAAGGCGATCACATAGTCGCCGGATCCGTTTGAGGCGCTCGACCCCGTGCGCGCGAGCCCCATGACCGCGCGTGCCGCCAGGCGCTGCAGATTGCGTGCAAGCAGCGGCGCATCAGTGGCAATGACGATCATGCACGATCCGTCACCACGCTCGGTTGCAGAATCGCCCGCCCCTCCACCAGGGCGGCGCGGCCCCTCGATGTCGCGCTGAAACGAATAGCGACCAAGCAACGGACCAATCGACACGCCAGCCATCTGCAGCACACCGCCGTAGTTCCCCTGCACCAGTACGCCAATCGTGTAACCACCCAGCGACGCGGGGAGGACGCGCGATGAGGTGCCGATTCCCCCTTTCCAACCAAACATCACGGTGCCATGCCCCGCGCCAACGCTGCCCTCCGTCACCGAGCCCGAGTCGGCGCGTTCGAGTGCGCGCACCACGGCCGCTCCAATACCCGGTCGCAGCCGGGTGGCGTTGAGTGCGCCGTCGTTTGTTTCTCCGACAACCGGATTGATCGATCGCACGGCCGCATTCTCAGGTTTCTGCAACATCCACTGCGCGAGCGCGTCTCCCGCTTGCCAAATACACAGCGTGCACGTGAGTACGATTGGCGTTTCCAACTCGCCCAATTCGCGCAGTTGCGTGACACCCAGCAACTTGCCGAATCCGTTACCGACATGGAGTGCGGCCGGCACGCGGTCGCGAAACAGATCACCGCCATGCGGCACAATCGCGGTCACACCGCTGCGGATGGAATCGCCTTCGCTCATCGTCGCGTGACCCACTCGCACCCCGGACACATCGGTGATGGCGTTCCAGCGCCCAGGGGAGAATATCCCGGGCGCCAAACCCATTGCACGCGCTCGCGTGGGTTGCGCGAGCAGCGGCGTCGACGCAACGGCAACGAGGAGCAGTACCGCTACGAGCGGTCGGTGCACCCCACGCCCAAGAGGACGAAGTGTTACGAAGGAGGTCGGCATACTACCAACGTACCCACGCAACGGACCGGTCGCTGGCGGAGCGAGCGAATCGGGCTAGCCCGCCGTCGCTTCTCGGATCGCCTCCAGTCCGACATATTGGCCACATGGCACACTGCCCTGTTTTTGGACACCAATCCCTTCGCCGTCGCCTTTCGGCGACGTGGCATGCTGGTCGGCTTCCAGCCAGCCTGCTGTTCGTGGGACGTCGTGGTGTCGGAAAGCAGCGCCTGTCGCTATGGCTTGGACAACTGCTGACCTGCGAGCGGGCATCCACGGAGCAGTTGGATGAGCCGTGTGGTACGTGCCAACAGTGTCGCTATGCCGCTCGTGGTCAGCACCCCGACTTGCATTGGTACTTCCCTCGACCGCGGCTTAAGGACAGCGATGCCTCCGCCGACGACGTGAAGGCCGACATGGCCGACGCGATCGCCGAACGCATGGCCGCCGACGGCCTGTGGGCGCCTTCACTGGGTAGTGACGGAATTCACGTGGCGACCGTGCGGGCCTTGCTGCAGCAAGCGTCTGGGCGACCCGCCATGGCAGCGCGCGCGGTGTTCGTGGTGGGTGACGCCGAGCGCATGGTCGCGCAGGAAGGTGCTGAGTTCGCCGCGAACGCCTTGCTCAAGCTGCTGGAGGAGCCGTCCAGTAGTACGACCATCATTCTCACCAGCAGTGAGCCGGGTGCACTGCTCCCGACCATTCGCTCGCGCGTGGTCACCCTGCGTGTGCCTCCCGTTGGACGCGCCGATGTGGAGGACTTTCTTCGCGACCCCGCAGTGGCGCGTCGGCTGGGCACTGCCACGACTGTCGACGTGATCGACCGCGCGGGCGGAGCCATTGGTGACTTGCTGGCGGGCGAGTCCACTGCGTCATCGTTTGCCTCGGCGCGACGACTATTGGACCATGCGCTCCTTCCATCCACGCCAGCTGGCGCGGCCGATCGCATCAAAGCCGCAGCTCGCCAAGGTGTGTCTGGTGCGCGCGGTGCGTTCACCGACATGTTGGACGCCCTTACGGTGCTGCTGCATGCACGCGCCCGCGAGCTCGTTGCTTCGGGACACGAACCAGACGCGCGTCGCGCCGCGATCGCGCTCATGGAAGTCGAGCAGACCAAAGTACGCGCGCGCGGCAATGTGAGTCCGCAACTCCTCAGCGCAGCATTGCTTGGCGCATTGCACCGCACCCTGCACCGCACACTGCGCTCGTAGCCGACATGCAGCCGTGCGCAAACAACCAGACGTCCCGCTGCTCGAGGCATACGTGAAGGCAGGCAAAACGGACAGTGACTCGACCAGTGGCCAAGTGGCGCGCGAGCTATCGCACGTGGATTCGGCCGGATTTTTCAGAATGGTGGACGTTGGCGACAAGCCATTTTCCCTTCGCTCGGCGTT
>JANLVM010000885.1:0-2522 GCA_031364015.1 Gemmatimonadaceae bacterium | reverse complement strand
GCGGCCGCGCACCCGCACCGCCAGTCGCACCGTGTTCGTGCGCGCCATCTGCGCGATAATCGGGCCAGTGCCGCCGTGCGGAATACTCACACCATTCACCATCCCGCTGTCAGGAAGTGCAGAGTACCAACCATATCCGGGTGTGAAGGGCAGGGTGCTCAGCTTGACTGGGCTGGTTGTCCCCACGCTTGGTGATGCGGGTGACAGCAGCCAACTACTCGCGACCATCACGGCACCAACGACCACAGTCCATGTGGCCAGCAACCCCCGCGCAAGACCTGCACGAGGCCACAGCAGCGTGGCCCGAGATGCGACCAGCGACGCGCCAAGCAGCGTGCCAATGCAATTGGTAATCCAGTCGGCCAATGCGGGCGTTCGACCGACTGGCATGCCCGCGTATTGCAACAGTTCAACCCCAAGCGACAACGCCGCGCCGATCAGCGACGCGCTCCACACACGGGCTCCGCTTACCGCGAGTGCTAGTCCCAGTGGCACAAAGAGCGCCACGTTGCTGATCGCGTCCGACAGCCAAGTCGGTCCGCAGCTCAGGCACCACGAGACAGGCAATGCGCCAATGGCTCCGCGCGTGGGCACCAGCGTCGCTGCGGCGATCAATCCGACCGCCAGTCCCACTGCAATACGCGCGATCAGCCGACGTTCTCCGCTCGCCGCTATCTCAACACCGCTTTCGCAATTGTCTGCAGTTGCATGTTGCTGGTGCCTTCGTAAATCGTGCCGATCTTGGCATCGCGATAAAACTTCTCTACCGGATAGTCGCGCGTGTAGCCGTATCCGCCAAACAACTCCACGCACAGCGATGTCACCCGCTCGCACATCTGCGAGGCGTACAACTTGGCCATCGCGCCCTGCCGAGCGATGTCGTGACCGGCGTCTTTCAATCGCGCTGCGTTGTACACCATCAGTCGCGCTGCTTCGAGTTCCGTGGCCGCTTGCGCGACCTGAAACTGGATTCCCTGAAATTCCGCCAGCGACTTCCCGAACTGTTTGCGTTCCTTGAGATGCGCGACTGTCGCGTCGAGTGCGCCTTGTGCGACGCCGATCATCTGGGCACCAATACCAATGCGTCCTTCGTTGAGTGTTTCAATGGCGATTTTGTATCCCGTGCCTACCTCGCCAAGCACATTCGCGTCGGGGACGACACAATTGTCGAAGTGCAGCGCGGTCGTACTCGACGCGCGAATACCCAGCTTCTCCTCCTTCTTCCCAACCGAGAAGCCGGGCATACCGCGCTCCACGACGAAGGCCGTGATTCCCTTGTAGCCCGCTTCTGGCCGGGCGTTGGCGAAGACCACAAAGATGTCTGCTTCGCCGCCGTTCGTGATCCACGCTTTCGCACCGCTCAGCGACCAGCCGCCATCGATTCGATTTGCGCGTGTCGCCAGGGCAAATGCATCCGATCCACTGTCTGGCTCAGAGAGTGCGTACGCGCCAATCGTTCCGCTGGTCAGTCGGGTTAAAAGTCGCGCGTGCTGTTCGGCGTTGCCGTAGCGATTGATGGGATAGTTCACCAGCGTGTTCTGTACATCCACCTGGATTGCCGCAGCCGCATCAACCGTACTGAGCGCCTCGACCGCCAGCGTCACCATCATCAGCGTGCCGTCAGAGCCGCCATACTGTTCGGGCACTTCAATCCCCATCAGCCCCAGTTCGACAAACTTGGCCGTAACGGCGGGATCGAGTTTGCCGGCGTCCTCCATCTCGCGAACGCGTGGTCGCACGACCGACTCGGCCAGCTCAAGAACCGCCGCGCGAAAGAGATCCTCCTCTTCGGAGAGGATCGTGAGAGGGGCGCGAGAGGTTTCGGCGCTGCTGGTCATCGGGCGGACTGAGTTGGGGGGGAAGAACTGCGCGCATTGGGAAGGTACGGGAGAACAGCAACGGAAGCGCCCCACTCTTTCCGGAATCTATTCAGTCGTGTATACTTTAGTAATCTATACTTGAATATGGGTGAATATGCCGTTGCACTACCCGAAGGATATGGTCGGTCGCCAGGTCGAATGGGCCCGCCTCATCGAGTTCATCGCCAGCGGCGAGGGGGCGGCGAGCCTCGGAGTGGTATGGGGTCGTCGACGCGTGGGCAAGTCCTTCCTGCTGGAATCGCTGGCGGAGCAGAGTGGCGGTTTCTACTACGCGGCGGTCCGCGGCTCCAGCGCTGAGGCGCTGCGTGAGCTGGGAGAGCGCCTGGTGGCGTATCAGGGTTTGTCGGTGCCGCTGGCGCTCGCTGATTGGGACTCGGGCGTCGAAGCGTTGCTGGCGCTGGGCCGGGACCGCGACACCCTGGTGGTACTGGACGAGTTCCCCTACCTCCTGGAACACACGCCGACGCTCGACTCGATCATTCAACGGGCATTCGGTGCGCGCCTTCCAACACGCGTGTCGAGTCGCACTCGTTTGATTCTCTGCGGTTCGGCCATGACCGTCATGAGCAGGCTTCTGGTTGGGACCGCGCCGCTCCGAGGTCGCGCCGGACTCGACTTGCGGGTGTCGCCCTTCGATTTCCG
>JANLVM010000867.1:0-1722 GCA_031364015.1 Gemmatimonadaceae bacterium | reverse complement strand
ACCGCGCCGGGCAACCAGTTCGTGTCGGGCAACCTGACCCTGACGAACAACAAGGACAATCAGGGTGCGAACGGCGTGCTCGTGAGCGTGAGCAACGGTGTCGTGCGAAAGGTGCGCCGATCAAGAATGAACGGCAGACCGGCCTCAACGCCACGAAGATACGCGTTCCACTCCGTCAAGAGCTCGACCAGCCGATCGACGTTGTCAGGCGCCGTATCGTAGCAGACGTCGATGTCGTTGGTAAAGCGCGCCGATCCATGAATGGTGGCGGCCACGCCGCCAACGAGCACGAAACGGATGCCGCGCGCCACGAATGCTTCGAGGATGGTTTCAAACATGTTGTTCGCGTTCGGCGGTTGGGGTACGCCGTACGTTCATGGCGAACGCTCGCATCGCGTCCAGTTGGCGGAGTCGTTCGTGCGGGGTCTTGTGCAGGTTGTCGCGCAGGAGTGAGAGGTCGAGCCCCCACGCCGTTGCGGCGTCTAACGCGTTGACGCGCCTTGTTCGCGGTCGCCCCCGCACCATCGGCGCGTACGATACACGCAGATCAGCCAGACGTACATTGAAAGACGATATCAGACGATACACGTCGATCGTCAGCCAGACGTCATCGCGTGATGGCATCGACAGCGTGACGCACGCCGTCTCGCCGTTCCACGTGTTGAGTGCCTGACGCGCCATCGCGTACGCTCCCGGCAGTGGCATGCCAGCGCCTTCATGTACCGCGCACGTGATGGCTAACCGCTGCGCGAGCGCGAGCGTGTAGCGGGGCTTGAGGCCGAGCGCGCTCATCGTATTGAGCACCCACTTTGGCGAAGCACCGAGCAGTCGGGCGAAGGCCGCGAGAGTCATAAATAAGTCTAACGGGTAGACGTATTTATCGATACCGAAGCCATCGGGCATCATCGTAGTACATGCGTCATCGCCTGCTCGGGGCAATCCACTCGTTCTCCGTTGCTTCACGATCCGCGGGCTTCGGCCTGACCACGTAGCCAGTCGGCAAGCGTCGGCTCGTCCACGAGCCCCAGCGCAGCGCGAATGATGATGTCGGCGACGTCCTCGGTATTCCAGGCGATTTGGACTCCATGCTGGCCCATCCCGCCACGGTCGCTGAGGCGGTACGTTACCAAGCGTGTCCCTGCTCGCGAGTATCCTCGCAAACCTCCGCGCCCACGAAGTGGAACTTCGGGAGCGCGGCGTGGTCCACGTCGCGGTATTCGGCTCCGTCGCGCGCGCAGAGAATCGAGAGGACAGCGATGTCGACCTGTTGGTCGACCTCACCCCCGAGGTTGCCAGCGACTTCTTCGCCTACGCGGGAGTAGCCGCCGATCTTGAACAGATCGTGGGACGAGATGTCGACGTCGCGCGACGCGACCGGTTGCGGCCGCACGTGCGTCCCAGCGCCGAGGCGCAAGCGGTGTATGCCTTCTGACGTTCCGCACGAACGGCTGCAGGACATCATCACCAACATTGATCGGGTCCGCGCCCACTTGCAGTGGCACGGCTTCGCGAGCGGAGTTGAGTATCCCGTGGCAACAAACTGCGCGCGATCAACAGTGTCGCCATCTTGACCATCGGATGGTCAATCCGTGCACACGCGCAGCAATCGGGTCTCTCGGGACATTGGGTGGCCACGCGTGAAACACCGACGTCGGTCGCCGTGGCGCCAGGTGCGGTTTTCGGCGACCGGTTTGCGCTGACGATTGGCGAGCGTGACGTATC
>JANLVM010000866.1:0-2646 GCA_031364015.1 Gemmatimonadaceae bacterium | reverse complement strand
GGCGGCCGGCAACCCGCTCGCAGCGTGTGCCGTGGCCGGCGCAGACGCGGCCGTGATCGGCACCGCGACCCTGCGCGCAATGCTGGCGTATCCGTACACCGATCAATCCCTGACGGACGACGCTCGGCGACCGTCGCATGGGGAACGCCTGCGTGTCACGTGGTCCTGATCCGTTGACTATCGTGACCAGGTTCACGCTTATAGTAGGCGCCGTGTTCGCTGCAGCGGCCTGCCAAGGCGCCACACCAGATAGCTCCGCAGCACAAGCGCGCACGCTGCCTCCAGCCAAGCCTGCGACAGCCGGCGCGTTGCCCGGGCCGTCGATCGCGTCGTCGCGTCGCACGGCCATCACCACGGCGGTGGAACGCGTTGCGCCGTCGGTGGTCACCGTGCAGACCGAGACGGTGGAGCGGGTGCCCGCCGATTTCTTTGAATTTTTCAATGGCGAGCGCTCTGGTGAGCGCCGCAGTGCGGGCATCGGTTCCGGGTTCGTCGTACGCGGTGATGGTGTCATCGTCACCAACGCGCATGTGATCGGGGGCGCCAGCAAGGTCAGCGTCGCGATGCGAGACGGCACGACGTATGACGCCGTCGTCATCGGGGTCGACGAAACCAACGATCTCGCCGTGGTGAAAATTGCCGTAGTGGGCCTGCCGGTGGCGCCGTTGGGGACGTCGTCAGATTTGTTAGTGGGTGAGTGGTCAATCGCGATCGGCAATCCGTTTGGTTTCGTGTTGGGCAACAGCGAGCCGAGCGTGTCGGTTGGCGTCGTCAGCGCCGTAGGTCGCAACCTCGCCGGTCGCGGTGACGGGGGAGGCGTGTATGTCGACATGATCCAAACTGATGCGGCCATCAATCCCGGTAATTCGGGTGGTCCACTGGTGAACGCGATGGGAGAGGTCGTCGGCGTCAACAGTTCGATTTACTCGCCCAGCGGCGGCTCGGTTGGGCTGGGATTCGCGATTCCGATAGATCGTGCCAAACGCATCGTCGAAGACTTGCTTGAGCATGGCGCGGTTCGACACCCGTGGGTTGGCGTACGATTGCAAGCGTCTCAAGCGCAGAGCGCGCGGGAGGCCGCGTCTGCGGGCGCGATCGTGGGACGGGTGATTCCGGGTTCGCCTGCCGAGCGTGCCGGAATTCGCGTGGGCGATCAGATCATCAAGGCGGGTACGCGTGCGGTGCGAAATCCCTTTGATTGGGAGGCACGACTGCTCGATATTCGCGTTGGGGAAGCGGTGTCGTTGGTGGTCCGTCGGGCCGGTCGCGAAATCAAGGCCGCCTTAACCGTTGCCGAATCACCGGAGGTCAGTGCGCCCAAGGTCACGGTGCTCACCGATCTGCAGCTGGTGTCGGTGACGGATGCGATCCGCCAGGAACGGGGCATTGTCTCGTCCGCTGGCGCGTTAGTCTACACGCTGTCCGATCGCATAGGCGACGTGATTGGGCTGCAAACTGGTGACGTGATCGTCCAGGTCGGTCGGTCGCGGGTGGGCAGTGCCGAGGCCGCGTCGCGTGCCATCGAGCGCGACGGCGGCCGTGGTCCCGTGGTGCTGGTGTTCGAGCGCGGTCGCCAGTTAATGCACACGTCGTTCTCGCTGCGCTGATCCGGCGCCCTCGTACTGCCTTCGCCACTGCCGTGACCGATTCCGCACACTCGATCTATAGTTCACCGCTCGCCGAACGCTACGCGTCGCGTGCCATGCTCACCTTGTGGGGTCCGTCCACGCGTTATGGTCTGTGGCGCCGCCTGTGGCTGGCATTGGCAGAATCGCAGCAGGCGTTGGGCCTCGACATTCCGGAGGACGCGCTGGCGGCCATGCGCGCGCATCTCGACGATATCGATTTCGCCGCTGTGGCTGAGTACGAACGACGATTTCGCCACGACGTGATGGCGCATGTGCACGCCTTTGGCGATGTGGCACCGGAGGCGCGCAAGTTCATTCACCTTGGGGCCACCAGCTGCTACGTCACCGATAACGCCGAACTGATCCTCATGCGGCGCGGACTCGGACTGCTCCGCGACAAGCTCCTGGACGCCCTGGCAGCGCTCGATCATTTTGCGCGGACCTGGAAGGACGTACCGGCGCTTGGATACACCCATCTGCAGCCAGCGCAGCTGACGACAGTTGGCAAACGCGCCACACTGTGGATGCAAGACATTCTGCTCGATCTGGACGATCTCGAGTCGCGCGTGAGCCGCCTGCCGTTTCGCGGTGTCAAAGGCACGACGGGTACACAAGCAAGTTTTTTGACGCTCTTCAACGGCGATCATGAGCGGGTGCGTGCGCTCGATCGCATGGTGACCACGCGCATGGGATTCGCCGCGTCCATTCCCGTATCCGGACAGACCTACACGCGCAAAGTCGATGCGCAGGTGCTCGATGTCGTCGCCGGCATAGCGGCGACGGCGTCCAAGTTTTCTGGCGACGTCCGAATGCTGCAGGCGTTTGGTGAGATCGAGGAGCCCTTCGAGTCACAGCAGATCGGTTCGTCGGCGATGGCCTACAAGCGTAATCCCATGCGCTCCGAGCGCATTGCGGCACTCGCTCGCTTCGTGCTGTCACTCGAACCGAACGCCAATCAGACGCATGCCGTGCAGTACTTTGAGCGCACGCTGGATGACTCCGCCAATCGGCGTCTGGT
>JANLVM010000860.1:0-3205 GCA_031364015.1 Gemmatimonadaceae bacterium | reverse complement strand
GGCGAACGAAGCGTGGGTGACCGATCTGAACGTCTACACGGTTCCGAGCGATGGCGGCGCGTTGAGGGTGATCACGCAATCCAACAAGGGTGCCGATCAGAATCCGGTGTATTCGCCCGATGGCAAGTACATCGCGTACGCGTCGCAGCGACGGGCCGGATTCGAAGCCGATCGCTGGCGCCTCATGCTGCTCAATCGCACCACGAGCACGTCGTCCGATCTTCTGCCCTCATGGGATCGCAATGCCGACGCCGTTCAGTTTGTCGACGCGCGCACCGTGCTCATTGAAACCAGCGACGGTGGACGCACGAAATTGTTTCGGGCGATCATTCCGGCAGCGTTTGGTTCTCACGTGCCGACAGGTGCAGGCGGCCTTGCCGCCAGTGTCGCTGCACCACCAGTTCGACTCGTTGGCGAGCACAATTCCAGTGCGTTCTCCATCGCGACGCACGCGGGCCCCGACGGGTCACGTACCATCGCTTTTGTCCGCGACGCCATTCATCTGCCACCGGAGATTCACGCTGGACAACTCTCCACCACGTCGGTTGGCGGCGCGCGCGCGGTATCGCACGAGAACGATGCGCTTGTCGCTCAACTCGATTTGGCCGCAGCAGAAGACTATCGCTTCGCGGGCGCTGGGGGCACGTCGGTGCACGGTTTCATAGTGAAGCCACCGGGGTTTGACCCGTCGAAAAAGTGGCCGGTGCTGTTGCTGATTCACGGAGGGCCACAGGGTGCGTGGTTGGATAACTGGGGTTCGCGTTGGAACTTCGAACTCTTCGCCGCCACGGGAGTTGCGGTGATCGCGATCAATCCGCGCGGCAGCACAGGATATGGCCAGGCGTTCGTCGACGGTGTGTCGAAAGACTGGGGTGGGAAGGTCTACACCGATCTCATGAACGGGCTCAACACCGCGCTGGCCCGCAATACGTGGATGGATTCATCACGCATGGGCGCCGCTGGTGGATCGTTTGGCGGCTACATGGTGAACTGGATTGCCGGTCACAATCAACGTTTCAAAGCATTGGCAACACACGCCGGTGTCTACAACCTCGAGCACATGAGTGGCGCTACCGAGGAACTGTGGTTTACCGACTGGGAGTTTGGTGGTCCCATGTGGAATGCGAACGCACTCAACACGCAGTACCGTCGCTGGTCGCCACATTTGTCAGCGGGGAAGTTCCGCACACCAACGCTGGTCCTGCACGGTGAGAAGGATTTCCGCGTGCCGTTTACGGAAGGTGTGGCGATGTTCACCGCGCTGCAACGACAGGGCGTGCCGAGTCGGTTTGTGGAGTTCCCCGATGAAGGGCACTGGATTCTCAAACCGGCCAACGCAGAGGTGTGGTGGAAGGAGATGCAGGGGTGGTTCAGGCAGTACCTGACTACGCCGAGGCAGTAAGCGGTGCGCGGCACCAGTTCCACACGGAATGCCGTGTGGAAAGAGCCGTGCTGTTCTTGCCGGACACCTCGACAACTCGACAGTTTGAGGGCGCTGCGGGCGGCTGTTTGCAATTGACATCTCTCAAGCGTGATTGAACGTTCCTTTAGTCAAATGCCGATGGGCGACGCGCCGCGGCAATCGTCATCATCTCGTCGGGCGTATATTCAGCGCAGATCAGTCGGCAGCGGCCACGCCGCCGGAGGAATGCCGAGTGATCGCGCACGTAGTCCTCAGCCCTTGAAGGTCAGCCGCCGCAACCGAAGGATGCGCGCGCGCACATCCCGGACCGTCGGCTGCAGTTCCGGGTCCGCATTCTTCCAGAGCTCCACGAATCGCTCATACGCGTCGAGAGCGAGTGCGTACTCGCCGCGCGCCTCGTGCAGGTCGCCGAGTCGCTGCAACGACCAGGCGTTGTAGCGAATGCCGGTGATGTTGATACGCGCTGGCGTCGACTTCACCAGGTATCTATTCAGCACGGCAATCGCGGAGTCGGGCTGGTTGTTCTTCTGATAGGCCTCTGCCAGCGTCGGGCCATACAGTCCGACACCAACCTCGGGGAAGGCGGCGATCGCCGCATTCAGACCCTCTATGGCATCGGTGTAGCGGCGCTCATCCAACGCGATACCGGCACGCAATCGCGCCAACTGCCGGGAATCGCTGCGACGATTGGACTGCGTGTAGCGCTGGGCCAGCCGCCGTTCCATGTCCTTTGCCGCGTCGGCGACACCGGCGATGTGCAGTTCCCAACCCCAGACACCGTAGTTCCGGTCGGCCTCGGCCATGGTGTCGATCGGAAATCGTTGAAGGGCTTCAGTCGCAGCGCGCCGGGCTCGGGCCACGTCGTTCTTGAAGAACGCCTGGTCTCCCGCCGTGGAGAGCGCGTCGGTGAGCGGATCGCCGGCAATGCCCTGCAGCTTCTGGGCGCTGTCAGACTGCGCAGAGTACCGATCCGACTCACGGAGCCTGCCGCTGTAGCCCTGCGTATTGCGCAGCACTTGACTGAAAAAGACGCGGGCGCCGGGCCGATCACCGAATCGCGCCAACGACGCTCGCGCAAGGGAATCGGCCGCCGAGATCTGGTCGATGCGCGTGCGCGCCCACATCCGCACGCGAACCGGAACGTCGGAATCGGGGCCAAGGGCCTTGGCGGACTCGGTGGCAAGCGAGTCGATCGCCGCGTGGCGCCCCTGATTCACCAACGCGATCGCGAGATTGGTCCAACCGACGGCGATCGTCGGCTCGAGTCTGATCGCCCGCCGATAGTTGACCTCCGCGTTCGTGAAGTCGCCGACGGCCGATTGCTGGACCCCGAGGTTGTTGAACGCCGGGAAGTAGGTGGAATCCCGGTCTGCCAGTGCCTCCAGCGCCAGAATGCTCTGCCGAATGTCCTCGCGCGGACCACTCGACCAGTAGCTCGCGGTGGTCAGCAGCCGTTCAGACTCGCTCAGCCGGTCCCTGAGTTCATACGCCTTCGCGATCAGGCTCATCACGCGCTGTCTCCGCTCGCCGCTCGCGTTGCCGATGGATTGGCCAAGCTTGCGATAGGCCATCGCGAAATTAGTGTCGAGCCGAATGGCCTCCTCGAGCAACGGGATTCCGGCAACGAGGTCATTGCGCTCCTCGATGGCGCGCATCCCTTGGACGTATTGCTTGAGCGCGTCCACGCTCGATGTCGTAACGCGCTCCAGCGGCGCGGCGGCACGGATGTCCTTGAACGACTCGCCCACCTTTTCACGCAGCGCGCGAGACAGTTGCTCAACT
>JANLVM010000857.1:0-1571 GCA_031364015.1 Gemmatimonadaceae bacterium | reverse complement strand
CGGACTCCGAAGTTGTCAAGATGCAGCGCCGCATGGTGTCAACGCCGCATGGTAACGGGGCTGTCCCTCGCCAGCAGCACCGCGTGGACCCAACCGTGAGCGATGACGGGCAGCGCTGCTGTCGGCCGCACCATCCGTGTCGCTCCTCAGGTACGCCCGGCCTTCGCGACATGCGTGCCTTCGAGAAATCCGATCCGTCCGGTCACCGCAGGGGCAGGGAGATGCCAAGAATCTCGCGAAGTCGATGGAATTTCCCCAGCGGACTCGGCCAACGCGCCGATTGGCGTGGCACGCGCCGTCGAGAGCTGGGTGAGCCACGCTGGCGTCAGTTTTGCTCGTGATCATGGCGGAGGCCCCGATGCGAAGGCTGCTGGCTGGGCTCGCATGTTCGCTGATGGTGGTCGCCGGGTCCGCCGACGCGGGACAGAATCCGGCTGACGGTCACGCCCTGGTCCGCGCGCGGGGGCAGGGCCTTCTCGTGTTTACCGAGCACTGCGTCAGCTGCCACGGTCGGAGCGGCCACGGCGACGGGCCGCGGGTCACGGAGCTGACCGTACGCCCCAGTGACTTGACCCGGCTCGCAGAGCGGAACGGTTGGATCTTTCCCGCGGCGACGGTTACGCGAGCCATCGACGGCGCCGACCGCACGCATCGGGCTGGTGACATGCCGCTCTGGGGTCAGGTCTTCCGGTCGGATCCCGCGGTGCCCGATGATGCGGCCGTGAAGCAACGGATCGAGGCACTGACGCTGTACATAGAATTCATCCAGGTGCGGCGTCGGCGCTGGTGATCGTGCCGACGGCCGTCCCTCGTTCGCGGCGTGGGGTCCGATCCCCCCTCCTGCTGGGGTCGCTCGCGTCCGCCATGGAGCAGCGGGATCGCCTGAAAAGAGGTTGAACGATGGCAACACTAATCTTCGTCAGCGGCAACCGAACGTTCGAAATCACGCTGTCGAGCACTTCACGAAGCGGTTCGTCGTGGACCGTGGAGCACGTATATGACAAAAGCCTCAATTCAGAAACTCAAATTCCCAGGATGGACAGCATCCTGGCCATGACCGAAGAGGCTGCGTTTGCACGCGCCTGCGACTGTATCGAGAAGTCGTTGCGGTCCAAGCCCTGAGGCGAGAAGCAGTACGAGGAACGGCGCGGCCAGGATCTGGACCGGTACTGCGCATGCTGCACGCATTGTGTCGAGATCGAGACGACCGACAGACTCACTGAGCCCCAGCTTGTGGCAAAGGTGAGAGATCATTTTGGTGCCGGATAAGGGAAGGTCTTTCGTGCGATTCCACGACCGGATGGATGCCGGCCAGCGGCTTGCCGCGCGACTGACGGAGTACGCGGGCCGTTCGGATGTGCTCGTGCTCGGGCTTCCGCGCGGAGGGATTCCCGTGGCCCACGAAGTCGCGACAGCTCTCGGGGCCCCGCTGGATGTGCTTCTCGTGCGAAAACTCGGCGTGCCCGGCCACCCCGAACTGGCCATGGGGGCGATCGCCTCTGGCGGCGTCGAAGTATTGAGCCCAGACCTGATTCGACACCTGGGAATTCCGGACGCCGTCGTCGAACAGG
>JANLVM010000849.1:0-1578 GCA_031364015.1 Gemmatimonadaceae bacterium | reverse complement strand
GAAATTGCGCGCGCAGCGCGCATTCCGACAGGCGCTGCCAGCAGCAACGCGAGGTCATACGCCGCCGTCCACTTCAGCCGGGTCCCAGGCTCGTCGCACATGCCGGAGCGTGAGAATCACCACCCGGGCGGCATCGACGCGATAGATAATGCGATACGGGGCATGCAGGACTTCACGATAGGCCGGGAGTCCGATCTCGCGCACCATTCGACCGTGCTGTTCGAACTGCTCAAGCGCTTTCACACGCTCCAGCAATGTCTCGAGCCACGACGCCGCCGCTCCCGGACGATCCTGCGCGATGTACTCAACGGCCTCCCGCGCCCGCGGCTCCGCGAGCGGGGACCACACCACCTTCATCGCGCGAGACGTGCGCGGAGCTTCTTCGCCACCGCCGCGTGCGTCAGGGTCTTACCGGCCGCCACTTGCGCTTCCGCCTTCCGCACGTCGCGCAGCAGTGCCAGTTCGTCGAGCATCCCTTCATAGGAACCGACGTCCAAGAGCACCGCCGCGCTCCGACCGTGTTGGGTCAGGATGACCGGTTCGCCGGTCGCCTGGACCTGTTCGATGAACTGCGCCGCATTGGCGCGGAACTCCGTCACCGGTTGGATATCCCGGCTGGGCTTGAACTTCGGCATGGGAACTCCTGAAGGTCTGTACAGAATAACGTACAGAGAACCCAGCGACTGCGCAAGCGTTCGTAGTGCGTATAACGAGGCTGTAGGACAAGCCCACCGCACGGACCGATGTGGAAACGGCACTCAGCGCATTGTGGTGGGTGTCAGCTGCATCGAAGGTGATGCCGTTTCGACTCGCTGTCGAGAGCCCGCCATGGCCCGCGACAAATACATCGATACCACTCCCCGATTTCTGCAGGTCGACTTGGCGCGCCAGCTGTTGCCCGGGACGTTTGAGCACGCGCTGAATCACCTGCTGGATCGCGAACGCGACCTCTCGCATTCCGACACCCGGTATCGGAATGACGCGACCGGCGCGCCAGCGTTTTCACCGGCGATGTTGTTGAAGGTGGTGCTGTTCGCGTACTCGCGCGGCCTGGTCAGTAGCCGCCGGATTGCGCGGGCAATGCCAGGAGCATGTGACGTTCGTCGCGTTGTGCGGCGACAGCGCGCCCCATTTCACCACCATCGCGGACTGCGTCAGTCCCGGCTGGCCGACATGGCTCAGGTGTTTGCGGCGGTGCTGGCCATTTGCGATGCGCAGGGCTTGATTGGCCGCGAGATGTTCGCCATCGATGGCGTCAAACTCCCGAGTAACGCATCGAAGCATCGGAGCGGGACGCGTGCGGACTTGGCGCACCCGGCCGCGAAGCTCGAGGCGGCCGCGACGACGATGCTCGAACGGCATCGCGAGACGGACGCGTTGCCCGTCGAACCCGACGTGGCCGCGAAGACCGCGCAACGCCTCCACCGTCTGCAGCGGGACGCCGTGCAGATGCGCGAGTGGCTCGCCACCCAACCGAACGACCGACTGGGCGCCAAAGGCGCCGTGCGCCTGAGCAATCGTACGGACAATGAGCGCGCGAAGATGGCGACGAGCAAGGGGGCGTTCTTCCGCGGCCGC
>JANLVM010000827.1:0-2458 GCA_031364015.1 Gemmatimonadaceae bacterium | reverse complement strand
TTGTTGCCTCGGTCGTAGCTGATCCCGATACCACCATCGTCAAGTTTGACGACATGCCGGCTGTCTTTCGGATCGACCCACACAAACCGATCGTCACCGTGCGTCGTGGTGCGTGGTGCTGTGAATGTCTTGCCACCGTCGTCACTGAACGAGTACGCGTTGAGCATGTATATGCGCTGGACATCGTTCGGATCGATAATCGGTTGACTGGCATACATGGGGCGTGGATTCCAGTCGGACAAAAACGTCCAGGTTGCCCCTTTGTCGTCGCTGCGATAGAGCCCCGCCTTACGCTGGATATACGCCGTAGATGCGTTGTATCGAACGCCTTGCTCGATACTCACCACGACGGTGTTCGTGTTCTTGCGATAGATCGCGATGCCGATGCGACCGTACTCGCCGCTGGGTAGACCGTTCCCGCTGAGTTTTGTCCACGTACCGCCGGCGTCGGTGCTTTTCCACAGCGCACTACCCGGGCCACCGCCATCGAATCCGAAGGCACTGCGTCGCCGTTGATACGTGGCGGCATACATGATACTCGGATCGGCACCATCAATGGCCACGTCGGTGGCGCCGGTCTCGTCATCTACCGGCAACGTGCGACTCCAGGTGCGTCCGCCGTCAACGGTCTTGTACACGCCGCGTTCACCACCCGCGCCCCACACCGAACCCTGCGCGGCGACATACGCGATATCAGGGTTGGTGGGATGCAGCACGATGCGCCCAATATGCTTGCTGGTACGAAGTCCAACATTCGTCCAGTTCTTTCCGGCATCGGTGGACTTGTATACACCATCACCCCAACTCACACTCTGGCGGTTGGCGCGGTCGCCGGTGCCGACCCAAATGATATCCGGATTGGGCTGGAACACGGCGACGTCACCCACCGAATGCACGGGCATGGCGTCGAACAGCGACTCCCAGGTCACGCCGTTGTCGCGTGTACGCCAGACGCCGCCAGTGGCGCTGCCGACATACCAGATGTACGGATTGGACTCGACGACATCCATGTCGATCACGCGACCGCTCATGGAGGCTGGGCCGATACTGCGGAGGCGGAGACCGGCGAGGTCTGACGCGGCAAGACTGCTCGGCGCTTGCGCGTTCGCTGCAGCAGACGCGCCAAATAGCACGCAAGCGGCGGCGACCAGAGTTTGTGCTGCGCGGCGACTCAATGGCATGGACATCGTAACCGAGTGACGGGAAGGTGGGGGTGTGGCAGCGTGCGACTCCCCGGACGTTGCCGTAGCCGCCGTCAGTGAGCAAGGGGGCAACATGGCCGAGCTTGAGGTACGATGTGCAAGTCTGCGAGGCTCCGGCGTCTCACCTTTGGGTACCATTAGGGTGCCAGCTGCCAGCTGTCGCTCGCGCGTTTCTGCGCGAGGTGGACAGGTCACGATATTCCCCGCGATGGACGATCTCGATCGGTTGTTCCGCACCTATCATGCGCCGCTTGTGCGCTACCTCACCCGTCGGTTGGGTGATCGGGACCTGGCCGAGGAATTGGCGCAGGAGACGTTCGTGCGTGCGATGCGCCATGGACCGGTGGCCAGTGAGCGGTCGTGGCTGTTCGCGGTGGCGACCAATTTGGTGCGCGATGAAGCACGCCGCGATTCGCGTCAGCGTCGACATCTGGAGCTCTTGCGGGCCGAACACGTCGACCGTGTTGAGGAACCGGAAATTACGTCGCTGGAACGCCTGCAGGAGGCGGCGCTGGCGCGGCGCGCGGTGGATTCATTGGCCGAACGCGACCGTGTGGCGCTCTTGATGAAAGAAGAAGGGTTGGACTACCACGAGATTGCTGCTGCACTGGGTTTGTCGGTCGGATCGGTGGGTACGACGCTGACACGAGCACGACGTCGGTTGGTGGAGGTTTACGAGGCGCTGGAGCGGGCGCAGCGCAGCAAAGAATCCGGAGGGGCCAATGTCGGCTCATGATGACGATATGATCACCCGTCGCGACGACGATGCGTCCGATTCGCTCGTGCCCACGTGGACGAGCGATGGACATCTCGACGACGCCACAATTCACGCGTGGCTGGATGGTGCCTTCGACGAGCCGTCGACGGCGACAGTGGTCGCGCACGTCGATGGTTGCGCGGCCTGCCAGGCGTCAGTCGCCGAGGCGCGCGGCTTTATCGCCGGTGCCTCGCGCGTGGTGCGCGCGCTCGACGCTGTACCGTCGGGCGTTGTGCCGCTTGCTGACGTCGCGCGGACCGCGTCGCGTATTGTGGCCGCTGCGACCGTTGCGGACGCGACGCGGACACACAGTGCAGTGGTGAGGTCTCGGCGCGTATGGTACGCGCAACCGATCATGCGCGCTGCCGCTGCGGTGCTCCTGATGGTTGCTGGTGTTACGTACGTCTTGCCGTTCGGAGACGATGTAGCAGTTCCAGGCCGAGCTGACTCCGTTGGTCGCACCATGGATTCTTCAGTGGCGCAGGACCCGCAACGTATG
>JANLVM010000825.1:0-4970 GCA_031364015.1 Gemmatimonadaceae bacterium | reverse complement strand
TGGCATGTCGCACATGCGGGCGCAGCCCGCGACACTGCTTCGCCGCGACAGCACGCTCACCCTGGCGCCCGGTGGACTGCATGTCATGCTGATGGACCTTACCCGCGCGCTGCGTTCTGGCGACATCGTACCGCTCACACTCACACTGACCGACGGACGCTCGGTCCCTGTGGCTGCGGTCGTGCGAGCCCCGTGACATCGCCGTGACCGCGCCCGCACGGTGCATCGTGATGCCATGACGGCGATCTCTCCGACCGTGAACGCGCCGATGGGCGCGATGGGCGACGTGCTCGACGAGGAAGTGCGGGCCCTGCAGGCCGCCGGACTGCAGCGAACGCTGCGTGCCTTTCAGCACCGACAGTCCGGCACCGTGTTGCTGCAAGGCGAACGCATTGCCGATTTTGCCTCGAACGACTACCTCGGCTTGGCATCCGATCCGCGTGTCGCGCGCGCGGCCATGGCCGTGCTGCAGGCCGAAGGCACGGGCGCTGGCGCCGCACGCCTGATTTCGGGAAACCATCCCATCCACGATGCACTCGAACGCGCGCTGGCGCGATTCAAAGGGACATCGCACGCGTTGATGTTTCCCTCCGGATACATGGTCAATATCGGTGTCATCCCGGCGCTGGTCGACCATCGCGATGTGATCTATTCTGACGCGCTCAATCATGCGTCTCTCGTCGACGGATGCCGATTATCCAAGGCGACGGTGCGCATCTTTCCGCACTGCGACCTTGACGAACTGGCGGCTATGCTCGACGCCGATCGCGGGCGCTATCGTCGCGCGCTCATCGTGGTGGAGGGCGTCTTCTCAATGGACGGCGACATATTCCCGCTGGATGGATTGGCCGACGTGGCCGAGCAGTTTGGCGCCTGGAGTTACGTCGATGATGCGCACGGCACGGGCGTACTGGGTGCCACGGGCGCCGGCACCGTCGAGCAATTCGGTGTCACAGGGCGAATCGATGTGGTGGTCGGCACGCTGGGCAAAGCACTCGGCACATCTGGTGCGTGGGTGGCGGGATCACAGACCCTGATTGAGTTCCTCACCAGTCGAGCGCGTTCATTCATCTTCACCACCGGCTCCCCTCCCGCGCTGGCAGCGGCCGCACTGGAATCGCTGCGCCTCGCGGAGGTCGAGCCGTGGCGGCGGGAGACCGTACGCGAACGCGCGCGCCAGCTTCGCGAACGGCTGCGCGGCGCCGGACGCGATGTGCCGGGGGCGGCCGACGCGCACATTGTGCCCGTCATGATCGGCGACCCGTTACGGACCATGGCCGTTGCCGCCGAATTGCGCCGTCGCGGGTTCCTGGTAGGCGGTGTTCGACCGCCATCAGTGCCGGCCGGTACGTCGCGTTTGCGCATCTCGGTGTCGGCGCTCCATCCGCTCACCTTGGTAGATGCGCTGGCGGCCAATGTGATCGACGTGTTGCGGCGGAGTTTCAGGTGAGTAGTTCGTGACGGAGGAACACGACGACCCCGGTGCCGAACTTTCGCCCGACTTCGTGCTGCTGCACGATGCCGCTCACGTGTGGCACCCGTACACGCAGCACCTGCACGCGCCGCTTCCCGTGCACATCACGCGTGCCGAGGGCGCTTGGCTGTATCGCGCGGACGGACAGCCGATTCTCGACGCCATTTCTTCGTGGTGGGTGACCACGCATGGCCACTGTCATCCCGATATCGTGCGCGCCATCGCCGAACAAGCCGCGCAACTCGATCAGGTGATATTCGCGGGCTTCACGCATGAACCGGCGGCCGCGTTGGCGGCCGCATTGGTGTCACGGTTGCCACGTGGACTCACCCGTATTTTCTTCAGCGACAACGGCTCGACGTCGGTTGAAGTGGCGATCAAACTCTCGATTCAGTCGTTCGCGAATCGCGGCACACCACGCCGACTGATCGCCGCGCTCGAGCACGCGTATCACGGCGACACGTTTGGCGCGATGGCGGTCGGGGCCCGTGGCGTGTTCACGCAGATGTACGAGCCACTCCTCTTTGAGGTGGTCCGGCTGCCCGATCCGTCGGAGGGCGATACGGTCGCCGCCCTTGATGCGCTGTTGCATGCGCGTGGATCGGAATTGGCCGCCGTGATTGTCGAACCGTTGTTGCTGGGCGCGGGCGGCATGCGCGTGTGGGATGAGCGCGTGCTGCGCGCGCTGCGCGAACGCACGCGAGACGCGGGCGTGCACCTCATCGCGGACGAAGTCCTTACGGGATTTGGACGTACTGGACCGATGTTTGCCTGTGATCGCGCCGACGTGTCGCCCGATCTTCTCTGCCTGTCCAAGGGGCTCACCGGGGGCGTATTACCACTGGCAGCGACGGCCGCGACCGAAGCGATATACGACGCCTTCCGGAGCGAGGACCGCGCCAGGACGTTTTTCCACGGACATTCGTTTACGGCCAATCCGATTGCGTGCGCGGCGGCGTTGGCGTCGCTCGAGTTGTTTGACGACGAGTGCGATGACCATCGCATCCGCATCGAAGTCGCACACGCCCGCCACCTGGGTGCGCTGCGCGGAGTACCAGGCGTGCGAGCGGTTCGACAGATTGGCACGGTGGCGGCGATCGAACTGGACGCGCCAGCGGGATATCTGAGCGAGATCGGACGCGAGTTGTCGGCCTTTTGTTTGACCCACGGCGTGCTCGTGCGCCCGCTCGGTAACGTGGCGTATTGTCTGCCGCCGTATTGCACGACCGACGACGAATTGGCCTCGGTGTACGGCGTGCTCGAACGTTTTCTGGATGGAGAACGCGCACCAAACACGCTCGGCGCCGTGCCGAGCAACGGAGGACCCGTTGATGACTGAGGGAGAGCTTCGGCGATTCGGCGTGACCGGTTCTGACACGGGGATTGGCAAGACGGTCGTTGCGTGCGCGCTGGCCGCACGGGCGCGGCAACTGGGCCTACGCGTGGCGGCGATGAAACCCGTCGAAACTGGAATCGGAGATCACGCGGTCGATGGCGGTGGACTCACGTCGGACGCGGCGCGACTGCAAGCGGCCACCGGTGGCGACGATCCCTTAACGCTCATTCGTCCGTATGCGCTCAAGGAGCCGCTGGCACCGATGGTCGCCGCGCAGCGCGCCGGTGTCGACATCGAGCTCGGCACCCTCGATGCCGCCTGCGAGACGCTCAGCGCGTCACGTCAATTGCTGCTCGTGGAAGGCGCCGGCGGACTGCTGGTGCCGATCACACTCGCCTGCTCCTTTCTCGATCTGTTTGCACGTTGGCGCTGTGCCCTGATTGTCGTGGCCGGGAATCGACTCGGGGTGTTGAATCACGTGTTGCTCACGGTGCGCGCGGCGGAATCCGCCAATGTGCCAGTGCGCGCAGTCATTCTGACGCAGTATTCCGACCGCGACGCCTCCGTCGCCGAGGCGACGAACTACGATGCGCTCGTGCGCCTCCTTCCGCGGCACGCCATTTTTCGATTTCCGTGGATTGATCGCGTGGATGACCTCGACGCACTTGCTGCTGCCGCTGAAGGAAGCGGGCTGGATCCGTTATTGAGCGTGTCCGACACGTGGCCTCTGTCCGCAACTGGTCCACTCCTTACCTGAACTCAACGCTATGCTCGTTTCCACGGAATCCGCATTCACGCACTGGCAGCGCCTGGCTGATGCATCACTGGCCGGAGAGCTACTCTCGCGCGACGCGGCGCGCTCCGTGCTCAATGCCCCCGATAGTGCGCTGCTGGACCAACTGGCCGCTGCCTATCGCGTGCGACGCGCGACGTGGGGAAATCGCGTGCGCCTGCACTTTCTGCTCAACGCCCAAAGCGGCCTGTGCCCCGAAGACTGTCACTACTGCTCCCAAAGCAAAATTTCGACTGCGGAGATCGAGAAGTACCCGATGTTGGCGCAGGATCGCATCATGGAGGCAGCCGATCGCGCGGCGTTCCTCAAGGCGGGAACGTTGTGCATGGTCATTTCCGGTCGGACACCGGGAGAAACCGTGTTCGGCAAGGTGTTGGACGCCGTCCGCGCGGTCCGCGCCAAGCACGATCTCAAAATCTGCGCGTGTCTCGGGCTGCTGAATGCCGAGCAGGTGTTGCGTCTCAAAGCCGCTGGCGTGGAGACGATCAATCACAATCTCAATACGTCCGCCAACTTTACGCCGGAAGTGGTCAGCACACATTCCTTCGCAGACCGCGTGAGCACCGTGCAAGCCGTCAGGGACGCCGGGATGAAGACATGCAGCGGCGGAATACTCGGCATGGGAGAAAGCGACGACGACGTGATTGACCTGGCACTGTCGCTGCGCGAGTTGGACGTGAAGAGTGTGCCGGTGAACTTCCTCATTCCCGTGCCGGGCACGACGTTCGCCAACGTGCGTGCACTCGACCCGCGTCGCTGTCTGCGCATTCTGGTGCTGTACCGATTGCTGCTGCCCACACAAGAGATTCGGGTGAGCGGCGGTCGTGAGGTGCATTTGCGCAGCATGCAAGTGATGGGACTGTATGCAGCGAATTCCATCTTTGTGGGGGACTACCTCACCACGCAGGGCCAGACGGCGCGCGATGACTTGCGCATGATTGAAGATGCCGGATTCGTTCTGGAAACGCCGGATGGCGGCACGCTGCTCGGTGATCCGTTCGACGGCGTTCCTGACGTGTACCCGCGCGCCGCGCTTCCCCTGATTGAGGTGTGACCGTGTCCATCGCCGACATTCGTACCGAGTATCGTCTCGCAGCGCTGAACGAGGCGGAGGTGGCGGCCGATCCGATGCTGCAGTTTGGTCGCTGGTTCGATGATGCGGTCACCGCGAACGTCAACGAACCCAACGCGATGTGTCTCGCCACCGCGACGCCCGACGCCTACCCGTCGGCCCGCATCGTGCTGCTCAAGGGCGCCGATGCACAGGGCTTCGTGTTCTTCACCGACTACCGGAGCCGCAAAGGTCAGGAGTTGGCGGGCAATCCCCATGCCTCGCTCTGCTTCTTCTGGCCGGCGACCGCGGCCGC
>JANLVM010000812.1:0-3396 GCA_031364015.1 Gemmatimonadaceae bacterium | reverse complement strand
CGGACTCGTACTGTCCGGCTGCTACCATGCTGTGATCGACACCGGTCGTGCGGCCGCCGGTGAGCCGAACGTTACACCGTGGGCGCATGCCATCATCTATGGCCTCGTGCCGCCGGCCGCTACCGCGACAGCGCAGAAGTGTCCTGGGGGAGTCGCCAAGGTGGAGACCAAACAGTCATTCCTGAACGGTCTCGTCGCGGGCATTACGTGGGGTATCTACACCCCGATGACCGTGTCGTTTACGTGCGCAAGGGCCGGAGCAGAGCTACCAACAGCAAGGACTTTGAAGGTGGGCGACGCGGGAGCGCAAGCCGCGATGCAGCAGGCCATCGAGCTTTCGCGCGTCCTCAACGCGCCCGTGCTGGTGCAGTTCTAGACACGCGCCGCAGCGACGCATGCAGCCGACCGTCACCCTTGGTGGCGGCCGGCTTTGTCGTTTACGGCGTACGAACCGATCACCCGATCGCGAACCACACGATCACCACAGCTCATGCGCAATTCGATCCTGCTCCTCGCTGCTTTGGCAGTGCCAACGGTAAGCGCGTCGGCGCAGACACTGGCCCAGCAGACCCGACCTGTTGGCGGTACCATAGACGGACCGTCACATATCATCTCAGCGAACCCCTTCCTCCCGTTGCTGGGCTACTTCGCGGGCGAGTATGAGCAGCGCCTGACCCCCGTCGTGTCGTTCGCTATCTCTGGATCACACGTCAAGCCGGATCGTTCGCGCTACACCAATATCGATGCGAAAGCGCGGCTCTATCCCAGCGAAACGGCATTGAGCGGGTTCAATATCGCCGCGTCGATGGGTGTTTCGCGGATCGACGCGACCGATGGCGGCGTATGTGCTGTCGACACCGTGTGTCCGCTGGCCAAGCCGTTCACGACCGGTAGTTTTGCGATCGAAGTTGGATATCAGCTGTTGCTGGGTCCCAGCCAGGTCACCGCGGTGACCGTCGGCGGTGGCGCCAAGCGATTCCTTGGCGGCGACTCGAAGTTCGACGGCGTCGAACGTGTGATTCCAACGTTGCGCCTGTCGATCGGATACGCGTTCTGACAGGTGGTGTTGAACAGACAAACGGGGGGGACGACGCAACGCGCGGGGCGGACTCGATCGGCGTGACCATCGGTCTCAAACGGCACAAATAGCATCGATTCCAGCACGTTTCCGCGAGGAGTGCCACTGTGTGACGTACTCCCGCCAAGTGCACAAACGGTGCGCAGGACATGGACCGCTTACGATTGAACCGATAGCTGCACAGCAAAAACCCCTGGCGCAGACAACCGCGCCAGGGGTACCTGAAACGAGTTGCCGCTTACTTCAGCTTGAACACGAGACCGATGTTCAGTGCCGCGCCGCCCGCACCGACGTCGGCGTATGCTGCCAACTTCTCCGAGAAGAAATATCGGCCACCAGCGCGGCCCACAAAGTAGATGGCGCTGCCGTAGTTGCAGCCAAGGCCCCGCGTAACTCCGGTCTTGTCATCGCATGTAACGAGCTGATAGCCAAGTCCGGCGCCGAGAAACGCGTCGATCTTCTTGTTCTCAAGCTTGAAGTGATAGTTCGCCGTGGCGCCGATCGGCAGGTAGCTGACGCTGTAGTACGGACTCGACCACGAGTAGCGCGTAACGCCAACACCGATGCCGAGCGTGCCGCCACCAAGATCGGGCAGTTCCTTGAACACATGCTCGAATCGGCCGCCGAGGGCGAGACTGGACTCACCGATGCTGCCGATACCCACCACGACGCCAATGTCCGTGTAGCCCTTTGGTAGCTGGGCCGCAGCCTGCTGCAGCGGCGCGGCGACGAGCAGGGCCACAGCCATCGTTCCAACGAGCTTTTTCAGCATATTCGCTATCCTCGCAATGCGGGTGAACGGCGGATGAATACTCGGGTCTGGCATTTCGACGTCAAGCGACGGCGATTTCGCGCGGTGCGCTTCCTACGCACCTGAACCGAATGGGTTTCGCGAGACGTTAGCGTATGGCGGGAGAGCCCGCAAGTATAAATGTGGAGGTTCAACCGATGTCAATGCCCAATGGTGACCCTAAGGCCGACAATCGATCGACAACCATGCTCGCTCCCGCCGATCGCAGTCGCTAGGCTGGCATGAGATCGGCAAAGCCGATGACCGTCATTCCGGCCGCGCACCCACCGCGCACACCCAACGGGCTGTCCTCCACCACGACGCACCGCGCGGGCAGAACCCCCAAGCAACGGGCCGCATGCAGGAACAGATCGGGAGCGGGCTTGGGCCGGCCGACGTCCGACGCGGAGAAGCGACGACCCTCGAACCGGGTGAGCAGTCCCGTGGCTCCCAGTGTCGTTTCCATCTTGCCGTGTTCACCATTCGACGCCACGGCATAAAGCAGATTCGCATCGTCGAGGGCATCGAGCAGCGCCGCGACCTCGGGAACGGGCACGAGGTCCCGGGCCAGTGCCGCGCGCGATAGCGCGTGATATCGGTCGAGAAGATCTGCAGGCGGCTCGCGGCCGAGTCGCTCGGTGATGATCTCCACGCACCGCGACATCGAGTTGCCGACAAAGGTCTCAAACATCTCGGCAGGAGTGAAATCGAGCCCGATTTCCTTCAATAGTGAGGCAAACACCAGATTGGCGATCCGTTCACTGTCAACGAGTACGCCATCACAATCAAAGATCACGAGATCGTAAGGCCGAGCGGCGCCTATCATGCGCCGCGTTGACCCGCCGCAAGTTTGGCGCGCGCGGCCGCTAGCTGCGACGCAACAGACTGTGGGCCGGTGCCGCCGCGGATCTCGCGCGCCGCGAGCGATGCGTCCGCGCCCAGTGCATCGCGGGCGTCGGAGCCAAACAGCCGATGCGCCGCGGTGAATCGTTCCGATGCCAGTGTGTCGAGTTCGACGCCGGCTTCTTCGGCCTCGCGCACAAGCGCACCGACCGCACCGTGTGCTTCGCGGAATGACGCTCCCTTCTTCACGAGATAGTCCGCCAGGTCGGTAGCCATCATCGCGCTGGAGACCGCCGAGCGCATACGCGCGCGATCGAACCGCAACTCAGCGATCGCACCGGCCATCGCCGGCAGGACGAGCAACAGCAGGTCGACGGCACTGAACAGCGCGCGCTTGTCGTCTTGCAAGTCCTTACTGTATCCGGAGGGAAGTCCCTTGATGGCCCCAAGCATCGACACGAGGTCGCCCAACACACGGGCACCCGAGCCGCGGGCGAGTTCAAAGACATCCGGATTGCGCTTTTGCGGCATCATGCTTGAGCCGGTCGAGAAGCCGTCCCCGAACTTCACGAATCCAAACTCACTGGTGCCGTACAGAATGAGATCTTCGGCCAGGCGCGAGCAGTGCTGCGCCTTCATGGTGCACACGAATATCGTTTCAGCGACGAAGTCGCGGTCGCCGGTG
>JANLVM010000800.1:0-1664 GCA_031364015.1 Gemmatimonadaceae bacterium | reverse complement strand
CTGACGAGCCTTGTCAATCAGTCGAGGAATCGCTAACTAGCCACGGTGAAACAGCCTTCGGCGCGCGGCAGCTGGACCCGGAGTCTTCAGCGGCTGACGATGCTCACCATGCTGCTCGGCGCTTGCAGCACCCCCCAGCCTCGCTCCCCCAAGCGCGCACCGCGCACCGGCGCTGAACGCGTGCTCGTCGTCATCAATGCCAACAGCGCGGCCAGCGATTCGGTTGGGCGCTATTACGCCATGCGGCGCGGCATCGACGCCACGCATGTCGTGCGCTTGGACCTGCCCGTTGACGATGAGATCGGCAACATCGCCTTCCAGACCGACATCGTGTCGCCGGTACGCGCGGCGATCGAAGCGCTACCGGTTCGCATCGACTTCATCGTACTCACCACTGGCGTTCCGATCCGGGTCGCGCGCAAGAACGGATACAGTGTCGACGCACTGCTGGCGGGGATGGACCTGTTGATATCACCGATGGTCGGCCTCGATAGCGCGTGGCTATCGAACTACCGCAATCCGTACTTCAATGCCGACGCGCCGTTCACCAGCGATCGGTACGGGATATACCTGGTCACGCGACTGGCGTGTGGTCGCGTGGCCGATTGCCTGGCACTGGTGGATCGCGCGATCAACGCGCGCGCCTCGCGCGGTCCATTCTTCTTCGATGCGATGCCGCGGCGCAAGGGTGACGATGGGTACGCGTTCATGAATCGCCTGCTGTTCCAGGCCGCCTTCCGGCTGCAAGCCAACGGTGCCGACGTGCAGTTCGATTCCACGTCGGCGTTCGTCGCACCGTCGGGTGCGGTCATGGGCTACGTCAGTTGGGGCAGTAACGATGGACGCTTCGACAGCGCAGCGTACCACGCGGTTCGGTTTCTTCCGGGGGCATTGGCTGAGACGTTTGTGTCGACGAGCGCGCGAACCTTCGGTCCGTCCGAAGGGGGACAGAGTCGCATCGTGGACCTGATCGCGCAGGGCGTCACGGGCGTGAAGGGGTACGTGAGTGAACCGTACACGTTGGCGCTCGTCAATCCGAATATTCTGTTCGACCGATACCTGCGTGGCGCCACACTGGCCGAAGCGTTCTACGCCGCCTCACGCATGGTGTTGTGGAAGGACATCGTCATCGGCGATCCACTGTGTGCGCCGTATGCCATGTTTCCGGAGCCGGCATTCGAGCGATGAGAGACTACCACCAGTCGAGACGCTGCCCCGTCGGTTGGCACCTATCTGTACGGGCGGCGGACGCACGAGACAATGGTCTACTGTGAAACCGCCGATCGAGGGAGGTATATCCTCGAGCATTCAATTGCCGGAGATGTGGCGGTGACGGCCGACATCCCACTCGCCGCGCTCCTGGTTCCGAAAGGCGTGGCGGGAGTCTCGATATCCACGCGAGAAGTGGTATCAGCGCCACACAGGAGTCGCCTCCTTGCCTGTTGTAGTCAGTCTCACGGCGGACCCTCCAACCGACGGCATCTTCCAGAGATCCCACGCGTATAGCGTAGACGAACCGCGGTCGCTCACAAAGACAATTTCGGCACCATTGGGTGACCACGCCGGCCACGCTTCGCCGCGGCACGTGTTCGAGAGGTTCCGGAGTGCGAGGCCGTCCGCATTCATCACCCAGATCTCCGAAGCCTGAGCGTAGCAGGTGACGT
>JANLVM010000799.1:0-3002 GCA_031364015.1 Gemmatimonadaceae bacterium | reverse complement strand
AGTTCGAGGCGGCGGTGGCGGGGATACGAGGTGTGCTCTCGTCCGTCCGCGTGATCCCGCTGTCTGCCAACCCTGAGGCACTCAGCTCTGACTCCACGGACGATCAGGATCCACTGCATTCTCGCGCGCCGGAGGCATCGCGCCTATCTGAGTTTGCTGTCGCCGACACCACTCCGTACACGACACCACAGGTGCGAAAGCAGCGTTTCACCTCTCGCCGACTCGGGGTCGCAGCCGCCGCTTCGGTGCTCTTGCTCGTCGCCGCGATCATGCGAAGTGCGAGCGAGGGCGACGAAACTGCTGCCGCTGGGCGCTCTCCTGGCGTGCAGTCGCATCGACTAGCGGTTCTGGATTTCGGTACACGCGGAGCGTCGCAAGCCCTTCCGGCCGTTGCCGGCACAATCGCGGACATGATCAGGCACGAGCTCAGCGGAGTCAACGCGTTCGATGTCGTGCCAAATCATCTGGTGAATCCGTCACGAGCGCCAAAGGTCGACTTCGATCGGCTCGCCGCCTCGCTTCGCATCGGAAGCGTCGTGGACGGAAATCTCGCGCACGACGGCGACACCCTGCGCCTGACGGTTCGACTGACTGATGCATCATCCGGGTCACAGCTCATGAGCGCCCTCATCGAGCGTGCCTCGAGCGACGTGTTCGGAGCGCAACAAGAGGTGGCGCTCGCGGCAGCGGCGGCCATCCGCCGCCGGATCGGCAAGAATACGCGCGTGCAAGCCCTCGCGAACGAAGTGCGCGACCCAAAGGTTCGAGAACTTCTCCTGCGAGCCGATCAGGCGCGTGATGACGCGCGAACCATGGCTGACTACCCGCATCCTGCGGACGTTAAAACCGCAAGGGAGGCGCTTGCACGCGCCGATGCGCTCTATGAAGCCGCAGGAAAACTGGAACCGGGCCGAGAGCGCACGCAGATCGAGCGGGGTTGGAGCTTCTACGAACTTGCACGGCTGCAGAACGGAGTGGAGCAACAACGCACGCTTGAGAGAGCTCGCCTGTTCTCGGACGCGGTTCTTCGCCGCGACTCCTCGAACGTCGACGCCCTCGAGCTTAGGAGCATACTCCGCTGGAGCGCAATCACCGCCTTTTCTGCCGATGCACCATCGCCCCTACAGGCAGACAGCCTTCGGGACATCGAACGGGATCTTCGCTTGACACTCGCGCGCGACTCCACCCGTGCCCGTTCGTGGGAATCGCTGAGCTACCTGCTGTGGCTCGACGGACGTTTCGCCGAAGCGGATCTGACGGCGAAACGCGCGATGCGAGAGGACGCATACCTGAGAGCAGGGCGCGACGTATTCCTGCAGCTGTTCTACAGTGCGCTCATGCTCGCAGACAACGCGGGCGCACGGGAATGGTGCAGGCGCGGGCGACAGGCGCATGCATCGGACTGGCGCTTCGTGGAGTGTGACCTAACCCTGATGCGGCACGATCACTCTGCGACACCGAATCCCCGCCGTGCGTGGCTTCTGGTGCACCGACTTGATCTGATGGACCCGCCGCCGACGGCACGCGCGAGCGGGCACCCGTACCAACCCATCTACCGCAGAATGGTGGCTGCCGCTATCTCCGCACGCGCGGGACAAGAGACCCTCGCTCGAGCGGAGATCGCTCGAGCGAGGGCAGCGACTGCTCACGACTCTGCGCTTCGCCTCGACCTGGCACCGGACGAGGCGTACATCCGGCTGCTACTCGGAGAGCGCACCCAAGCCATCGCCTTGGTTCGGGCGTTTATCTCTGCCCGGCCGGTGATGCGAGCCTTGCTTGCGCGCGATCCGCTGCTGGGTGTCCTCATCGCCGACGTCCAGCGATCCAATCGGTGAATGTCGTCCACTTGACCTTGGGCGCGACGCCCGGCGATTCGTCGCGAACAGCGAGACCCAGGTTCTGACGCGGATCTCGCACCGCGATGTTCCTCGACGGCCAGACGTGACCGAATGCGTAGACTTTCTCGTCGAGATGCGCCTTCCACAGCTCGATCATGTCCGCCTGTTCCAGCATTCGGCTGTAGTACGGAATGACGAATTTCTCCACCGAGGACTCGCTCCAGAAGAGCGCGTCGTACTCAGGCGTCAGCGTGTTTGGTTCAAGTCCATCCACATGGACCTGCACATCCTTCACTCTGGTGCGAGTCGGCACGCGTTCAGTAGTCTTGATGTCCAGGAGCTTGGGATTGGCTCCCGCCAGCTCGGATGCGACAATAGCATAACTCTTGGTATCGCAGTCCCAGATCAGCACCAAGTCGCGCGAGCGGGCTCCGTCTGCCGTTTCCGCGAGTCGCCGTAACTCGCCTGCCGTGATCGGGTGCTCAGGTGTGCAATCGGGCATAACATTCCTCCAATCTGTTTCGGGTGAGTTTGACCTGCAGGACCTGAAGGGGCGAGTCGTCAGGTGACCCCGAACGCGCCCTTCAGCACAGCGATGAGATCCGTGTTCAGCGTAACCAGTATGCCTACACCAACCGGTCTTGTCCTCGTCTCCACCTTGCACGCGCCAACATTGGTCGCGCACGATGCCGCATCATCCACCAGGCGGCGACGGCTCCAATGCACGATGCCCTGAACGTCGTAACCGACTCCCTCGTGCAGATAGCCTTGAAACGCTTGCAGGATTGAGAAGCCGGTGTACCAGTCGTTCCGGGCGTCGGTAAGAGACGTCGAGAGGGAAACCCGCACATTTGACCAATTCGTCTTGAGGGGCCAGTCAACGCCGAGGGTCGGCATGAACTTCCATTCAGGCCGAATCTTCGTAAGCGCGGTGGTGCTGACCGTGCTATCGAAGCTGATCTTGCCAGCGGGCGTCTGGCGTGTGACCGTTATCTTCTGGCTACTCTCCGAGAGCTTGTAGTATCCCGAGACCTGACTGAGTGCCAGCCCCGCAATGAGTCGCGGGAGTGCGCGGGCACGCGCGGTGAACTCTACAGACTTCGTAGAGTCGACCGACAGCGACGCCAACAGGTGGTGTTCACCAACTTGCTCGCCGAGAGTCCA
>JANLVM010000787.1:0-5801 GCA_031364015.1 Gemmatimonadaceae bacterium | reverse complement strand
TCCGCCAAGTGCAGCTCGGGATCACCGGCGAGTTCGCCACCTGGTCGTTCACCGCCACGGCCGCGCGCACACAATTGGACGGAAATGTGTTCAGCGTGAACGGCTACTTTAATCCTGATGGCCAGGACAACGGACCGTTTGTCGAACCCAACCGCGCGCTCAACTACGACGGCCCGCTGGACAATTATTCACCTTGGGATCTCAAGGCCCGCGCGACCGGGCAATTGCCGTGGCGGTTTGAAGGCGGCGCGTTTTTCACGATGCGCACCGGCGATCGATGGACGCCAACGTACACACTGGCCAGAGAACCCAACTATCGCGTGCGGACCGCGCAGGGCGAAGAGCTCACACTCAGTCGGGAGTTGCTGACCGGTGTAAGCGGCCAGCAGGTCTTCACCGAGTCGCGAGGCTCCCGACAACTTCCTGCACAAGTGTCCCTCGACTTGCGCCTGCAGCGAGCGATTCCGGTGCGCGGGAGCGAACTGCTGTTGGGCTTCGAACTGTTTAACGTCTTCAACGGACAGTCCGCGTCGGAAGTGAAGACGTCGTTGAACAATCAGATCGCCGACGATCACACGTCGCTGGCCGGGGCCGTGCGACTTCGGCAGCAGCCACTGACGCTGCGGATGAGCACGCAGTTTCGATTTTAAACGTTAGCCACCGGCGACCGGCACCGCCCCCAACCCGCCCTGCGTCGCGCGCACCGCCCGCATCCGCTTCTTGCGATGCATCAGCCCGTCGAGATAGGTGTACACCACCGGCGTCACGTACAGCGTGACGAGTTGCGAAAAGGCGAGCCCACCCACCACCGCGAGTCCCAGCGGCTGTCGGGATTCTGCACCGGCGCCAAGGCCCATGGCGATCGGCAGCGTTCCCATGAGCGCCGCCGCCGTCGTCATCATGATCGGACGGAACCGGACGCGGGCGGCCTCCACAATGGCCTCGGCCGCTGACATGCCGCGATCGCGCTCGGCCTCAATCGCGAAGTCGATCATCATGATCGCGTTCTTCTTGACCAACCCGATCAGCATGATCACGCCCACGTATGCGTACACGCTGAGGTCCTTGCCAAAGAGCAGCAGCGTCAGCAACGCACCTACTGCGGCGAAGGGCAGGCCGGAGAGGATCGTGAGCGGGTGGATGTAACTCTCATACAGGATGCCCAGCACCACGTAGATCACGAAGATCGCCACCACGAGCAAGGCCAGGAGACCACTTTGCGCCTGCGCAAACGCCTGTGTGTCACCAGACAGCACGCTGGATACGTCGCTGGGGAGCGTGTTGCGCGCTTCACGCTGGACGGCGTCGACCGCCGTGCCCAGGGCAACCGTGGGGCGCAGGTTGAACGAAATCGTCACCGCCGGTAACTGCCCATTGTGCTGGATGGACTGTGGACCAACACCTTTGGTGAAACGCGCCACGGCTCCAAGCGGAATGAGACTGCCGGTTTGTGAGCGCACGAACAGCTGACTCAATGCCGTAGGATCACGCTGATACTCCGGCAACAATTCCATGATCACCTGGTACTGATTCGTCTGCGTGTAGATGGTGGAAATCTGGCGCGCACCATACGAATTGTAGAGCGCCTGTTCGATTTGCGACGCGCTGACGCCAAGCGCCGATGCGCGTTCGCGATCGATGTCCACCCCGACCAGCGGATTGCCGACCTGCAGGTCGCTGGAGATGCCGTCGATCTCCGGCAGGTCGCGCATGCGCTGTTCGAGTACCCGGCCCGCCGTGTACAGCTGCGCGATGTCCGACCCTTGCAGCGAGATCTGATACGAGCTGTTGCCGCGACGTCCGCCGATGTTGATCGGTGGCGGATTGCGAAAAAACACTTGCACCCCAGGCACCACAGCCGTCTTGCGCGTGAGCTCGCGCATGACCTGGTCGACGTGCGGACGGTCTCCGCGCGGTGCAAGCGTCATTTGCAGGCGCCCATTCGCGCCGCCAGGGCCACCACCGACCGACGCGAGCACAAACGCCACGTTGGGATCGCCTTTCACGATCTCGGCGACCACGCGCATCTTGTCGCGCATCGCGTCGAAGCCAAAACCTTCAGGACCCTCCACCGATCCCGACAACCGTCCCGTGTCTTCCGATGGAATGAAGCCTTTCGGGATAATCATGAACAAGACGACTGTGAGCACCATCATCAACGCGCCGAAGATCATCGTCAGCGCGCGGTGCCGCATCACCCACCCCAGTGACGAGACGTACCCACGCTCGCTGGCCTGGTACACGCGCTCGACAGATCGCCACTTCCCTTCCGAACTGGCATGTCCTTCGCCCTCGCGCAGGAACTTCGCACAGAGCATGGGCGTGAGCGTCAGCGAGATGAATCCCGAGACCAGGATAGCCACCCCAATGGTGACCGCAAACTCGCGGAACAGACGCCCCACCAGGCCCGGCATAAACAGCAGCGGAATGAACACCGCGACCAGTGAGAGCGTCATCGACAGAATCGTGAAACTGATCTCCTTCGCTCCGTCAAGCGCAGCCTGCAACGGCTTCTTTCCCATCTCCAGATGCCGCACAACATTCTCCAGCATGACGATGGCGTCGTCCACCACGAACCCCACCGCAAGCGTCAGCGCCATCAGCGACAGATTGTCGAGACTATAGTCGAGCGCCCACATCACGGTGCACGTGCCGATCAGCGAGAACGGCAGGGCCAGCGACGGGATGATCGTGGCGCGCACATTGCGCAGAAACAGGAAGATCACCATCACGACGAGACACAGCGTGAGCAGCATGGTGAACTTCACGTCGTTCACCGATTCCTCGATCGAATCGGCCTTGTCGAAGATCTTCTCGACGAAGATGCCCGCCGGCAGTAGCGGCTTCATCTGCTCGAGTTCGTCGGCCACGCCCTTCGACACTTCGACCGTGTTCACGCCGGGCTGCCGGATGACCGCGAGGGAAATGTTGCCGCGACCATTCAGTTCACTGAACACCCGCTGGTTCTGCACATCGTCCAGCACGTTGCCAAGATCACCCAGGCGCACCGGCGCGTTATTCCGATAGGCCACCACCAACTGGCGGTATTGCGCCGCTGACTTGAGCTGCCCGCTGGCCTGCACCGTGAAGGACTGATTCGGTCCCATCAGCACGCCACCGGGCAGATTCGAGTTGCCCGCCTGCACCGCCTGCTGCACTTCGTCGATGCCGATGCCGCGCGAAACCAGGGCGCCCGGATCGAGCTGAATGCGGACCGCGTACTTCGCGGATCCGTACACCTGAATCTGCGCCACGCCCGAGACCGTCGACAATCGCTGTCCCACAAACGTCTCGACGTATTCGTTCAGCTCAGTACGGGTCATTTGATCCGTACTGAAACTGTACATGGCGATCGGCTGATCAGCCGCGTTGGCTTTGCTGTATGACGGCGGATTGATCCCCTGTGGCAATTGACGCAGCGTCTTGGAGATCGCCGACTGCACGTCGGCCGCGGCCTTGTCGATGTCGCGTTCGAGATTGAACTGCAACGTGACGTTCGTGTTGCCCTGCGAGCTCGACGACGTGATGTTGTCGATGCCGGCAATCGTTGCGAACTGCTGCTCCAGTGGCGTCGCCACCGACGTCGCCATGACTTCGGGACTCGCGCCAGGCAGCGACGCATTCACCGTGATCGTGGGATAGTCGATCGTCGGCAGGTCGCTTACTGGAAGGCCGCGATAGGCGATGATGCCGAAAACGAGAATGCCGAGCATGACCAGTGAGGTCATGATCGGCCGCTTGATCCAGATGGCGCTGATGTTCACGGCGTACTACCTCCTCGGCCACCAGTTGTCCCGCCTCGCCCGCCGCGTCCGCCTCGCCCACCTCGTCCGCCACCCGCACCCCCCGCGCCTCCCGCGCTCGGCGCTGTGGAGCGGAGTTCAATCTTTGCACCGTCGCTCAACTTGTTCTGGCCTTCAATGATCACCTGTTCGCCGCCAACGAGACCGCTGTCAAGCTTTACCGCACCACCCGCCTGCCGTCCCACCTTGACCGTCACCCGTTTGGCTGCGCCGTCCTCGACCACATAAACGAAAGACCCGCTGCTGGTCGTGACCACGGCTTCGGCCGGAACCGTCACCGCGTTGCTGTCCACGGACAATTCGAGACCGATCGTGACGAATTGTCCCGGCCACAAGTTGCGATCTTCGTTGGCTACGCGTGCCTTGAGCAGCACGGAGCCCGTCGCGCGATCAACCACGTTGTCGATGAACGCCAGTGTGCCGGAGGTCCAATGCGTGCTATCGCCGACATTCGGACGCACCGAAACACTCAACGGCTTGTCGAGTCCCGCACGATTGCGCATCTCCACAAAGTCTCGCTCGGGCACGCTGAAGCGCACCAGCACCGGACGCAGTTCGTTGATCGTGACAAGTGGAGGATCTGCCTGCGCGCGCACCAGGTTGCCAGCTTGGATGGCCAATTGACCAGTTCGGCCGCTAATTGGGGCGCGAATGGTGGTGTTATCGAGATCGAGCTGCGCGCGCTGCACCGCCGCGCGATCGGCTGCAACCGTCGCGCCGAGCGCATTCACGTCGGCAAAGGCCTGATCAAGCGCCTGCTTGGTGATGTAACCGTCCTTCGCAAGGCCGGCAAAGCGTGCGGAGTCTCCACGCGCACGCGCCAACTGGGCCTCATCGCGTGCCAGCGTGGCGCGAACCTGGTCGCGTTCAGCACTGAATGGACGGGAGTCGATTTGAAAAAGCGTCTGTCCGGCGCGCACTTCTTCACCTTCGGTGATGCGCACCTTGGTGAGCATTCCCGACACGAGTGACTGGACGGCTACCGTGCGGTTTGCCTCGACTTCACCGTTGGCGATGACCACATAGGGAAGCGGACCTATCGTCGCCGCCTTCACCGATACGACGGGTGTCGCACGTTGTGGGCGCGGCGTCTCCTTGCAGGCCTGCATGACCACGAGCGGACTCGCCACGAGCAGTGCCGCGCGAACAAATCGTAAGAACGAGGGGCGCGCCTGGCGCGGCCCGTAACCAATGGCGTGCATTCGCGGGGACGAACGGCGGAATACGAAGGCGCGGCATGATCAGTCAGGTACCGCCGACTGAATGGCGCGCCACGGGACGCGCCACGTGGACGCTCGCCAAGATAACGTCTCCGTGCGGCAATGCGTTGGGTGTGCAGAGGCGTGTATGTCGGACATTTTGACCGCCTTGAGCGATACTTCTCGTACCGACCGTTCCGACCGGAGCCACGGCAGTGGAAAATTACTGCCGCGCGTGCGCTGCGGTCAGCCAGCAGCCACAGGTCCCATTTTTGTGAGTCGATACAGTAGTGGCCCAAGTGCCGCGGCGATCAGCGCGCCAATAACGGCGGGCATCCCGTATTCTCCGTCCGCAAAGCTGAGACCAACGGTGATGAGCAGGATCACGGCGGGGATCGCCACCAGTATCCAGATCCCGCGAATGTCGACCGGCACGCGAAACGCGCCGCGCAGCTCGGGATGGCGACTGCGAAGTCGTATAAGCGCCGCGAACTCGAGACCCAGCGCCATCGAGTACAGGAGGACGTCGGCCACCACCAGTTGACCAAACGGCAGCAGTGCGAACGCCGAGTAACACACGGCCGACACCAGCACGGCGCGCGACGGATTGTCTCGGCTGTCGAGAACGGCGAGGCTCGCGGGCAGCAGTCCGTCCCGCGCCATCGCGAGCGGTATACGCGAGTACGCCAACAGGAGCGCATTGAACAGCGCGAGCGCGCTCACGATGCCGGCCGAGGCCACCAGTGTGGCGAGAAGCGGTCCCGCCGCCCCACCACTCGCGCGCGCGATCGCCGGCCAT
>JANLVM010000765.1:0-10399 GCA_031364015.1 Gemmatimonadaceae bacterium | reverse complement strand
CACCAAGATCACCGGGCCGCGAAATGCCGACCATGGCGTTCATGTTGGCGCCGTCCATGTAGACTTGTCCGCCGTGATCATGCACGAGGGTCGTGATTTCCTTGATGCGTGCCTCGAAGACGCCGTGTGTCGATGGGTACGTCACCATCAGCGCGCCAAGGTTGGCCGCATGCTGCACGGCCTTGGCACGCAGGTCGTCGACATCGATGTTGCCGTCGGTATCCGTCTTGACCACCACCACCGAAAAACCGGCCATGACCGCGCTCGCCGGATTCGTCCCATGCGCCGACTGGGGAATGAGGCACACGGTGCGATGGAGATCTCCGCGCGCATGATGATAGGCGCGAATAACCAGGAGTCCGGCATACTCGCCTTGCGAACCGGCATTGGGTTGCAACGACACGCCGGCGAATCCGGTCACTTCGGCGAGATCTTGCTCGAGCTCACGGAACATCGCCGCGTAGCCTTCGGTCTGTGACGCGGGCGCGAAGGGATGGAGCTGCCCGAACTCCGGCCACGTCACCGGAATCATCTCGGCGGTGGCATTCAGTTTCATCGTACACGATCCCAGCGGGATCATCCCGTGCACCAGCGAGAAGTCACGGCCTTGCAACGCGTACAGATAGCGCAGCATCTCCGTCTCGCTGCGATACCGATGGAATACCGGATGTGTGAGAAACGGCGAGACCCGCCGAAAGCGTTCGTCGAAGCGGGCGTCGGTATCATCAGCGACGTCGTCGAACGCGAAGTCAGGCACATCGCCGCCATTAAACACCGTCCACAAATCCACGACGTCGGCCGGTGTCGAGGTTTCGTCAAGCGCGACGGTCAGTGCACCCGGCGCGAGCACGCGAAGATTCAGGCGATGCGCCTCGGCGGTCGTCAGGATGTCTTCCTGACCGTGGGCACCGACCTCCACGCGGATCGTGTCGAAGTAATTCTCGTGCGTGATCGAGAAGCCCAGCTTCTCGAGCCCCGTCGCCAGCGCCACGGCGAGTCCATGCACGCGCCGGGCAATGCGAAGCAGGCCCTCGGGGCCGTGATAGACCGCGTACATGCCCGCCATCACGGCGAGCAGCACTTGCGCCGTGCACACGTTACTGGTGGCCTTCTCGCGACGGATATGCTGCTCGCGGGTCTGCAGGGCCATGCGCAGCGCCGGCTTGCCGTCCGCGTCACGCGACACACCGATAATACGACCCGGCAACAGGCGCTTGAACTCATCGCGCGTGGCAAAGAACGCCGCGTGAGGTCCGCCGAATCCCATTGGCACACCAAACCGCTGCGCGCTCCCCACAGCAATGTCGGCGCCCCATTCTCCCGGCGGTGCGAGCAGGCAGAGCGACAGTAAATCCGTCGCGACGATCACCATCGCGCCCGCCGCGTGCGCTTGTTCGCACAGCGCGCGATAGTCAACGACGGCACCATCGGTTCCAGGATACTGCAGCAGCACGCCGAACACGGAGTCGTCAACCGACAGCTGGGACGCATCGGTAACCACCACCTGCACGCCGCGCGCTTCAGCCCGCGCGCGCACGACTTCGATGGTTTGCGGATGGCAGTCCGACGCCACCACGAATGCATTCCGTTTTCCGTCGCCTTTCGAAGCCAACGCCAGGGCCATCGCTTCCGCCGCTGCCGTTCCTTCGTCCAGCAATGAGGCGTTGGCAATCTCCAGTCCCGTGAGGTCGATAACCATCGTCTGGTAGTTGAGCAGCGCTTCCAGTCGCCCCTGCGCGATTTCCGCCTGATAGGGTGTGTACGCGGTGTACCACGCCGGATTCTCCATCACATTTCGGAGGATCACACCCGGGGTATGGGTGCCGTAGTAGCCCATTCCCAGATGCGATCGATACACCTTGTTGCGGGAGGCCATTCGCTTGAGCGCCGCGAGCACCTCCGGCTCGCTCCGCGCGGGGCCCGTGGCAAGCGTCCCACGAAAGCGAATCGACTCCGGCACGACCGCATCGATGAACGCATCAAGCGACTCGTAACCCAGTGCCTCGAGCATCTCGCCCTGATCGGTGCTGCTGGGACCAATGTGGCGCGGAATAAATGAATCAGCGGCGAAGGACGACGATGAAGCGGTACGCGTGACCATGACCTTCCTCACAAAACGAGCCGGCGCTCGGAACGCGCCAAGAATTTTGAGATGAACACGGTAAACTTATCGCCATGGGCACCGAATCGTTGAAGACCGCAGCGTGGGATATCGACCTACCGGACGCGTGGCGCACCATGCGCAGCGCGGCGGCTAGCGGGGCGTACAACATGGCGCTCGACGCCGCGCTGTTGGCCACCGCACGTGATAGGGGAGTCGGCGTCTGGCGCACGTATGCATGGGAGCGTCCGACGATTTCATTCGGTCGGAACGAACTCGTTCAGGCACGCTTCGACCCCGGGTCGCTGGCACTGGCTGGACTGGATTCCGTGCGACGGCCCACCGGCGGCCGCGCGCTGCTGCATGCCGCCGAGGTTACCTACAGTGTCGCGCTCCCGTTAGACGATCGGACGCCCTGGACCGCCGTGTACGCGGCAATCAACGTCGTGCTCTTGACCGCGCTCCGTCACCTGGGGGTGAGGGCTGAACTGGCATCGGTACACGACACGCGCGCCCTCAGCCCCGATGGCCCCGTCTGCTTTGACCGACCGGCGCAGGGCGAGATCGTCGTGGGCGAGGCAAAGCTGGTGGGGAGCGCGGTGTGGCGAGAGCGTGGTGCGTATTTGCAGCACGGCAGCATCCTGCTTGAGGACTCCCAGCACCTCGTGCGAGCCGCCATGCGGGCACCGCAGCCCGCACCGCCCCCGGCCGCATCACTCAGTACCTGCTTGCCGCACACGCCAACGTGGGACGCCGTGGCCACGGCGCTCGAGCGGGCGTTACGCGACTGCGTCCTGACCCGTCAGCGGGGAGCTGTTGATGACCACGCTATTCACCTCGACGCGAGCGAGCGCGCGCGCCTCGAGATGCATTTTCGTGACCCCGCCTGGCTCTGGCGCCGATAGCGTTCGCTCGACATCCTACCGCGCAGGCATATTCACTATCTCGAACCCGGCCACACGATGACCTTCGCTACCCTCCGCACCGCCACGCGGCTCATCACGTCACGGACGGCCCACCACGCGCGCCTGGCCGCCGCGATGGCCATTGCGGCGGCGGCAGTGTCAGCGTGCGCGAGCGGCGAAAAAGTACCCGCGGGTGAGACCGGCGGTTCGATGGTCATTGTCCAGCCGGCCGAACCGAAAACGCTGTTCCCACCGCGCGCCAGCCAAACGCAGGAGCTTTCAGTCGTGGCGTCGGTATTCGATCGCCTCGCCGAAATCGGTCCTGAACTGGGTACACTCGGCGATGCGGGATTCACTCCGCGACTCGCGAAAAGCTGGACGTGGGCGGCCGATTCGCTGTCGATCGCGTTCCTCATCGATCCGTTGGCGCGGTGGCACGATGGCGCACCGGTGCGGGCGGAGGATGTGCGCTACACGTTCCACGTCTACACATCGGAGGCCGTACTCAGCGAAGCCCGTTCGCTGCTCGGCAACATCGACTCCGTGTCCGTCCGCGATTCACTGACCGCTGTTGTGTGGTTCAAGCGTCGGACACCGCAGCAGTTCATGGACGCGACGTACAGCATGTTTATCTTGCCGTCGCACCTGTTGGCGTCATTGCCGGACTCCGCGCTCGTCAACGCGCCATTCGGTCGACAGCCGATCGGCACGGGCCGATTTCGGTTTTTGAAGTGGGATGCCGGATCGCGTCTCGAGATCATCGCCGACACAAGCAACTCGCGCGGCCGCGCCAAACTCGATCGCGTGATCTGGACGTTCGTGTCCGATCTGGGCGCCGCGACCGTCAAGTTGTCGGCCGGCGAGGCGGATTTCCTGGAGAGGATCAAGCCTGAGAACATCCCACAGATCGCCAGCACACCTACCCTGCGGCTCGAACGCAATCTGCCACTCGCGTATGGCTTTGTCGGCTTCAACCTCCGGGTACGACGGTCACCAGCGGGTAGCGCCGGTGCACCGCATCCCGTGCTCGGCGATGTGCGTGTACGTCGTGCGCTGGCGATGGCGATCGACCGCGCGCGCATGGTGCGTTCGACACTCGACTCGATGGGGATGGTCGCCTTCGGTGCGGCTCCGCGCGTGCTCATTGCCGACACCGCCGCGCTGCGTCCGCTGCCGTACGATCTCGCCGCAGCGAAAGCCATGCTCGACAGCGCCGGTTGGACAGACACCAATGGCGACGGGATTCGCGAGCACAACGGTCAGGCGCTTGCCTTCGAGCTGCTGGTGCCGTCGTCGAGTTCGACGCGCATGAAGTTTTCTGTGCTGATTCAGGCTGCACTCAAGGAAGTCGGAGCGAACGTTTCGGTGCAAGCCCTCGATCCGTCAGCATTGGGCCCGCGTATGGAAGCGCGCGACTTCGATGCCTGGATGGGCGGGTGGCAAACCAATCCGGGACTGCAGGGCATGCGTCAGACGTGGGCGTCGCGCGGTGCCTCGAACTATCAGGGATACGTCAGTCCGGTATTCGACGCGTTGCTTGACAGTGCGCTGACCACGTTCGATGCCACGCGCAGTCGGGGCTATTGGGCGCGCGTCTTTCAACAGGCGATCGATGACGCCCCCTCGGTGTGGCTGTATGAGGAACGTTCGCCGGTTGCCGTGCACACACGACTGCGCATTGCTCCACTGCGTGCCGACGCGTGGTACGCCAACCTCGCCGACTGGTCGGTCGATCCCGCCCAACGGATCGAACGTGATCGGATTGGGCTTGGAGGCGCGCGCTGAATCCCTCGGTAGCGAGGGACACGCGCGGTATTGGCGCGCGACTGACGGGACGCGCGCTGCAGGGCGTCCTTGTTGTTTTCGCGGCGGCGAGTTTCGCCTTCCTGTTGCTGCAGCTGGCACCGGGTGATCCGATGTCCAGCATCGCCGACGCGAGCAATGTGCCCCTCGAGCTCCGGGCGCAGTGGCGCGCGCAGCAGGGCCTCGATCAGCCGGTCGCTGTCCAATACCGGCGCTGGATCGTCGACGTGGCTCGCGGTCGGCTCGGTCACTCCACCTCGCAGCAGCGGCCCGTCGTTGACGTCATCGGCGAACGACTGCCCCGAACCTTGCTGCTGATGTCACTGGCACTTGGCGCGAGCATCGTACTGGGTGCGGCGCTTGGCGCGTGGCAGGGCGCGCGCGCTGGAAAGAGTTCCGATCGCGCGCTGACGTTTGTCTCACTGCTGCTGTACTCCATCCCCGAGTTCTGGTTCGCACTCGCACTCTTGTACCTGTTCGCCTATCGCCTGCACGTGCTGCCGGCCACGGGCATGATTGATGCGGCGATGTACGACAGCATGACTCCGTGGCAGCAGGTGGTCGACCGCGCGCGACACCTCGTACTACCGTGGATGTCGCTGACCGTGATGGGCACCGCGATTTTCGCGCGGTATCAGCGTGGGACCATGTGCGACATCATGCGTGAGCCGTTCGTGCGCACCGCACGCGCAAAGGGCCTCGCTGAACCGGCCGTACGACGGCATGCCTGGCGCGCCGCCATTCTCCCAGTCGTGACGTTGGCGGGATTGTACTTTCCCGCGCTATTGACCGGCGCGGTATTCGTCGAGCGCGTGTTTGGCTGGCCCGGCCTGGGCAGCGCATTGCTCGACGCGATCGGAAATCGCGACTACGCACTCGTGAGCGCCTGCGTCATTGTCGGCAGTGCCATGACCGCGATGGGCAGCCTGCTCGCCGATGTCGTTCGCGCGCTGGTCGATCCTCGGTTGCGCCTCTCGTGATGCAAGGCCTGCTACCATCCGTGCGCTCGGAGCGCGGCGTGCGGTGGCGGCTGCCACTCGTTTTCGTGGTACTGCTTATCGCCGTCGCCCTGTTCGCGTCGCTCATCGCGCCGTACCCACCCGGTGTGCCTGGCGACTACGACACCGCCAAGAATTGGCCACCGTCGCTGGTCCATCCATTTGGGACCGATGGGTTCGGACGTGATGTATTGAGTCGGGTCATTTACGGCTCACGCATTTCCTTGACGCTCGCATTCGCCGCGGTATCATTGGCGCTCCTGCTTGGAACATGTTACGGCGCGGTGGCCGGCCTGGCTGGCGGCGCCGTCGACCGATGGCTGATGCGAATACTCGATATCGCGCTGTCTATTCCGCGCCTGCTGCTACTGCTGGCGGTCGCCGCATTCTGGGGCGCCATGCCGTTACCGGCGCTGATCGTACTCCTGGGTACCACCGGCTGGTTTGACGTCGCGCGGCTGGTGCGTGGTGAGGTTCAGGCGCTGGTGCTGCAAGATTTCGTGCTGGCGGCGCACGCGGGCGGCGTGCCGCGCTGGCGCCTGTTTGGTCGTCATCTCCTCCCGCATCTCGTTCCGCTGCTGGTGGTGAGCGCCACGCTGAATGTCGCGGGCACCATTGCCCTCGAGGCGGGGCTCAGTTATCTCGGACTCGGCGTCGAGCCGGGAATCCCCAGTTGGGGCAACATGATCAACGAAGGAGCGAGTGTGATTGGGGCGCAATGGTGGCTCACGCTGTTCCCGGGATTAGCCATGGTGATCGCGGTGTTGGCCTGCCACGCGCTGGGCGACGCCTTGCGCGATCTCTTCGCCATGGAACAGGTTCCCGCGTGATCGATCCCATACCCGTCTTGTCCTCAGGCGCCCCACGCGTCGTCGGCCAGCCGCACGAAGAGGCGTTGCTGAGCGTTCAGTCCTTGCGCGTCACGTTCCCCGCTGAAGGTGGCATAGCGCGCGCGGTCGACGGCGTGACTTTTACCATTTCGGCGGGCGAGACCGTGTGTGTGGTCGGTGAGTCTGGATGCGGGAAGTCCCTCACGGCGCTCTCGCTGCTGCGACTCGTGCCGCCCCCCGGGCGCATTGAACCGGGCAGCGTTATTCGTTTTGATGGTGACGACCTGTTGACGCTGAGTGACAACAAGCTGCGCGCGATTCGCGGCCGCCGCATGAGCATGATCTTTCAGGAGCCCATGACGGCGCTGAATCCGGTGCTGACCGTGGGCGACCAGGTTGCCGAGGTGGTGCGGGTGCATACGAAGGCGTCGCGCCGTGAAGCCTGGGATCGAGCGGTCGCCATGTTCCGCGACGTGGGCATCGCCGATCCCGCCGCGCGCGCCAGGCAGTATCCGCACGAGTTGTCTGGTGGTATGCGCCAGCGCGTGATGATCGCCATGGCGTTGATTCTCGAGCCGCGACTGGTTATTGCCGACGAGCCCACGACCGCTCTCGATGTGACCATTCAGGCGCAGATTCTCGATTTGCTGCGCGCGCAACGCGATCGAACGGGGCTGGCGCTGCTGCTCATCACCCATGACCTGGGGATCGTAGCGGAGATGGCGTCGCGGGTGCTGGTGATGTACGCGGGACAGATCGTGGAGGAAGCACCCGTCGTGGCGATTTTTTCCACGCCGACGCATCCGTATACGGAGGGATTGCTGGCGGCTGTTCCGCGTCTCGATCAGATCGGCGGTCGCTTGCGCACGATTCCGGGCACGGTACCGGCACCGACCGCGTGGCCCACGGGATGTCGTTTTCGCGATCGCTGTCCCCACGTATTCGATCGCTGTGTCACCGAGGAGCCAGCACTCGTGCAAGTCGGCGCGGCGCATCGCGCGCGCTGCCATCTGGTACAGGAGCCGTCACGCCGCCGCACGGAGATCCCCGCGTGACCGCGCCACTGCTCCGTGTGCGCGGACTCAAAAAGTATTTCCCCATTCGCACTGGCTTGTTGCAGCGAGCCACCGGGTCGGTGAAAGCGGTAGACGGCGTGTCGTTCGATATCGCCGCAGGCGAAACGCTGGCGCTGGTGGGAGAGTCGGGGTGCGGCAAGACCACCACCGGCCGCGCGGTGCTTCGACTGGTCGAGCCCACCGCCGGAGATATTGCCTTCGACGGCGTCGATGTGCGCGCGCTGGGTGGCGAACCGCTCCGTCGACTGCGACGTCGCATGCAGATCGTCTTTCAGGATCCGTACGGTTCGCTCAATCCTCGCATGACCGTGGGCAACGCGATCAAGGAAGGGTTGATCGTGCACAAGCTGGCGCGTGGCGCCGAAGCCGACCGCCGAGTCGCGACGCTGCTGGACGAAGTGGGATTGCGCCCGGAGTTCGCCACGCGATACCCGCACGAGTTCTCCGGCGGTCAGCGTCAACGAATTGGCATCGCCCGCGCGCTGGCGGTCGAACCATCTTTTATTGTGTGCGACGAACCGGTCTCCGCACTCGACGTGAGCGTGCAAGCGCAGGTCGTCAACCTCTTACGCGACCTGCAGCGTGAACGCGGACTCGCGTACTTGTTTATCGCCCACGATCTCGCCGTCGTGGCCCACATGGCCGATCGCGTGGCCGTGATGTATCTCGGTCACATTGTCGAACTGGCACCCCGTGCGCAGCTTTTTGCGACACCGCGCATGCCGTACACCAAGGCGCTGCTCTCGGCGGTGCCGGTTCCCGACCCTTCGGCGTCGCGCCAACGCCTGCTGTTGCCCGGAGAACCGCCTTCACCGGCCAATCCTCCCAGCGGCTGCGTCTTTCATCCGCGGTGCCCGCATCCCGCGAAGGACGCGGCATGCACTCGAATAGTGCCGCCACTTGAAGAGCAGTCTCCGGGACATTTTGTCGCGTGCATTAAGGAATCGCCCTCCCACCTCTCGCCCCCTGCGTCGTGATGCCCATACTGACTTCCGCGACTGCCGACTCGGGCGCGTCGTCTCGCGCCATGGCGACCGAGGATAGTGCCTTCTTCGGTCATCCCCGGGGGCTCGGTCTCTTGTTCATGACCGAGATGTGGGAGCGCTTTTCCTACTACGGCATGCGTGCGCTGTTGGTGCTGTATCTCGTGAACAAGCTGGAGTGGGATGCAGTCCGCGCTGCCGGCGTCTACGGCACGTACACGATGCTCGTGTACCTCACACCGATGATTGGCGGCTACCTCGCCGATCGGTTCATTGGCACGCATCGGGCACTCGTGATTGGTGGATTTATTATTGCCAGCGGCCACTTCGTGTTAGCCGTCGAGGGTATGACCGCGTTCTACGTGGGCCTCGGTCTGGTGATTGTCGGGACAGGATTCTTCAAGGCCAATGTCTCCACGATGGTGGGACAGCTGTATCGTGACGGCGACACCCGGCGTGATTCGGGCTTCACGCTCTTTTACATGGGCATCAACACCGGTGGATTCCTCGGGCCGCTGGTGTGCGGCTATCTCGCGCAGAGCGATCGGTTTGGCTGGCACTATGGCTTTGCGGCGGCCGGCGTGGGCATGGTGCTTGGGCTCATCGCCTACATGATCCTCAAACAGAAATATCTCGGCAGCATCGGTGATGCGCCGACGGGTATTTCAAAGTCGGACGCCGACGCTCAGCTCGATGGGGATGCGAACGCGTCGTTCCGGAACGGCGCGATCGGCGCGATTGCCGGCGGGGTGGTGTCGTGGTTCATCTCCGGAAGCCTGCTCGGCGTGATGGTTGGCAGCATTATCGGCGCGTCGCTCGCCATCACCATGCTTGGAACGCAGGGCGAAGAACGGAAGCGCGTGATCGCACTCTTCATTGTGGCGTTCTTTGTGGTGTTTTTCTGGGCGGCGTTCGAGCAAGCCGGTTCGTCGATGAGTCTTTTTGCTGACAAGAGCACGAATTTGCAGGCTGGCAGCTTCACGATTCCGTCCAGCTGGTTTCAGTCCGTGAACTCGTTCTTCATCATCTTCTTCGCTCCCGTGTTCGCGAGTATCTGGCTCGCGCTCGGACGACGCGGCCAGGAGCCCAGCACCCCGCTCAAGATGTCGATCGGTCTTGCGTTGCTCGGCGCAGGATTTCTGCTACTCGTCATTGGCGGCGGACGCGCCGACGCGGGCATCAAAGTGTCGCCACTCTGGCTCGTCGGCGCTTTCTTGTTCCACACATTCGGTGAACTGTGTCTCTCACCGGTCGGGCTGTCGTACGTCACCAAGGTCGCGCCGGTAAAGTTCGCATCGCTGTTGATGGGTGTCTGGTTCCTCGCCAACGCAGCCGCCAATAAAGTGGCGGGCTTCCTGGCGGGCTACACGCCGTTGCCGGGACAGGCGCCCTCCTCGCCAGAGTCGGGACTCGGCGGGTACATCCAGCAGCTCAGCGGCACGAACAAGGGATTCTTCACGATCTTTGTCGTGACGTCGTTCGTCGCCGCGATCGTGATGTTCTTGTGTGTGCCGTTACTCAAGCGATTGACGAGATCGGTGAAGGCGTAGACCTTGGCTACTGACGCTGGTCCGCGCGTCGCGCGTGGCTCACCTGCTATGGCAGTCCGGCCAACCACGTTACGGCGGACACAATGCGTACGGATTCACCGGGAATGCGCCGATCCACCGATGGCGTGCGGACGAGCTGGACGGCAGGGATTC
>JANLVM010000740.1:0-1603 GCA_031364015.1 Gemmatimonadaceae bacterium | reverse complement strand
CTGTCTCCTGCTGCCCGGATGACGTTCAACTCCGCCCTCCAGCCTGAAAGCCGCCCGCGCGGCCTCCCTAGCGTTCGCCTAGCGTCGCCTGGTAGGTCACGGAGGGCAGGGAGACGCGCGGCTCTGCCCCCGCAGCGATCCCTTGGAATGTCGCGACGCGTTGCTCATTCGGCGCACGGCGTATTCGTGCGGACACGGGCCAAAGTATCGATCAGGTGTCGTCGAGTGGCAGGATCGAGCATTGCCATGTTGGCATCATCGGCCGCATCGATGAGTGGGTCGAGCCTCTGGAGCAGCTGTTGTCCTGCATCGGTAATCCAGCATAGCACCTGACGTCGGTCTGGTCGGCAGCGCGACCGCTGGACCCAGCCAGCTGCGTCGAGCTTGTCCAGCAGGCGCGTGACCGTCGACCCCTCTTCGATCATCCGGTCACGGATGGCCAGCGTGGGAAGGCCAGGCTCGCCAGCGCCACGCAATATTCGCAAGACATTGTACTGCGCGAGGCTCAGCCCATGCGGCTCGACCACACGTGCCAGGCGTCGCCCCACTACCGAGGCCGTTCGTAATAACCCCAGCGTCGCTTCCTGCGACTCGGAGCGATACGGTCGCGATTGCGTCAGGTCCTGCAGGACGTCGGGGGACGGCGGACGTTTGGATTCGTGCTCAGTCATTCCTGAGCGTACGCCGCGGGACGTTGGGGAGCAATGGTGCGTTACCTTTCCGCCGTTCGGACCGCGCGCGATCCCGAAATTTCAGCACCGTGGCCATGTTACTCCCCGTCAACGCCATTCTGCGCGAACCCACCATCACGGTGCTTGCTCGACCGCAGTTCGTGGAACCGCCGCACCTCCCGGTGCACTGGATCGGTGACGCGACTGACGGCGAACGGCTGGCGGAATTCGCCGGTCGGCTGTGCTATATGAGTCAGCGGAATCCGGCAGGTCGGTCTACGCGCGAGTATCTGGAGAACATCAAGAAGCAGGGACACGGTAGCGTGTTGGAGCACGCCACCTATTCGCTGTTGCTGGAAGGTGTGAGTCGTTCGCTGACGCACGAATTGGTTCGGCATCGTGCGGGATTTGCCTACTCGCAGCTCTCCGAGCGCTCCATCGTCGAAAGCGACGCGCGCTTCGTGATGCCGCCGGCCATGATTGGCGATGCCGGGCTCGAAGCCGCGTGGATGGAGCAGATCTCCGCCGCGCAGGAGAGCTACATCGCTCTCGTGAGCGCCTTGATGACGCGTTACAGTTGGGTGGACGACAAGATCCATCGTCGGAAAATGGCGCGTGAGGCCGCGCGCGGCGTGCTCCCCAACAGCACCGAAACGAAAATTGTCGTCACGGGTAACGCGCGCGCCTGGCGGACCATGCTCGAGCTTCGCGCCAGTGAAGACGCCGAAATGGAAATTCGACGCATGGCCCTCGCGGTGCTGCGGGTCCTTCGTGGCGAAGCCCCTGCATTCTTCAGTGACTTCGAGGTGTACCAGGCAGGCGATCGTCGTGACGCGGCGCGCAGCGGGTACCGTAAAGTCTAGGTCTAGGCCGGTGTAAGTATCCCCCGGCAAAGCCGGGGGCTTTAAGGTGTGAGCCGCTCAAAGCGGCTG
>JANLVM010000729.1:0-3711 GCA_031364015.1 Gemmatimonadaceae bacterium | reverse complement strand
CCGGCCGGCACGCGCACCGAGCCACTCTGGCCAATTGCGACGATGCGGTTGTCAGTCACCACGACGTCACCCTTCTCGATCACGAGGTCGCCCTGCATCGTGACGAGGCGCGCACCTTTGAGCACCACCGTGCCGCGCGGCTTGTCCTTCGTCGCGACGATCGTGACGTCGTACCGCATGGCCTCGTACGCTGCCGTCGGTTTTTTCGTGCTGTCGCGCGGGACGGCGGCACCTGCTCCACCTCCCGCACCAGCGCCTGTACCGGCTCCCGCCGTACTGATCGAATCGGCCCGCGCGCTCGAATCGCGGATCGCGATCTCCGCCGCGCGCACATCGTACTGGAAGTAGCTGCGACCGATCGAGTAGAACGCCGATCGCGCGTTGGACGACCATCCAATGAAATCGCCGCCCACTTTTGACAGCCGCGCCGCCGGCGCTGCGCTGGACGTCACTGCAACGGCGGGAGCTTGTCCAACCACGGGAGGCACCGTGATGAGAAAAACGTTGTTGTTGGCAAGCACGAGGGCTCGCTGTCCGTCTGGTGAAAGCAGCACCTCATCCGGCGTTGGCGGTGGCGGTGGCGTTGCGCCAGGCGGCAGTGGCTGCGACGGCGGAGGCGGACCGGCCACGCGCACGACCACCTTTCGATCGGTGCCATCGAATCGCATCGACACCAGTCCTTCAGCGCCGGCCCACACATACAGTCGCGCGCTGTCGGGACCGACATGCGGCGTGCTGCGCCCCTGCTGTGATTGACCGTTGCCCGCCCACGCGATGCGCGTCGTCTCACCACCATTCGCTGGGAGCCACACGTACTCAAGCTCGGCGTTGCTCAAGTTGCCGAAGTCCTCGAATTGTCGCAGGCGGCTGTACCGCGACCCACGCACGGCCATGAGGCGCGTACCGTCCTTCGTGTACGCGATCTTGTCGTAGTATGCCGCGAGAGGCGTGAGACGCTCGGCGGCGCCGCTGCCATCGGCGCGAACGCGATAGATGTTGCCACCGGCGGTGTCGGTCCACGTGACGTAGGCGAGGTACCGTCCGTCGGGCGACCAGACGGGCGCGTGTTCCACCATGCCACCACGCGTGATCCGCCGGGTATTTCGAACGTGTCGGCGCGCCGTATCGCCGACTGCCGGAGCAGGGTCGAGCTCACCGATATAGAGCGCGTCGAGCGCAGTGAACGCGACGAGGCGTCCGTCGGGCGATGGCCGCGCACCGCGAATCTGCGTCACGACCAGCGTGGAATCGTTGACTGGATACTCGAACGTGGCCAGCGCACCCATCTGCTGGTCTACCTGCGCGGTGAATGGAATCGCGGTTACGGTTCCTGACGGCACGTCTACGCGCCAAATCTTGCCGTTGTAGCTCGTGATCAGTGCTTTCGAGTCTGGAGTAAATGCGGACGCGGGGTACAGGTCTCGATCGTTGACGCCGCCGCCCTGCGAGTTGTCGCGTTGCACGTCCAGCACGAGCCAGCGCTCTTGGCCTGAGGTCAGATCGCGCAGCTTGAGCGCCTCGCTCGCATCGCGGCGGGTAGCGTACACGAGCCACCTCCCGTCAGGACTCGCAACCGGGCGAAAGGCACCTTCGGTTTCATGCGAACGCACCAACGTGCGTCCAGTTTCGCGATCGAACTGCGCCAGTTGATACTGTCCAAGGCGACGTGCGTTGCTACGGGCGGCGTACTCGTCGTTCGCCTCGCGCAGCGACTGCGCGTCGTGTTCGTGTGCGCTCGAGGCGAGTGCTGGCGGAACGCCGCCGCTCACGTTCACCCAGAGGTATCGCGCATCGCCCGAGGGCGCGGGACCGTAGTGTGACGGCGTCGGTACAGCACCGGCCGCCGCGCCCTCGGGGCGGAGCCCGGTCAACTGCGAACCTGAGCCGCCATCCTTATTGAACAGCCACAGCTGACCGGTGCGCGCGGCGATGACATACTGTCCATCGGTCGACCAGATGGGCGACGCGAAGTTGATCCGCTCGCTTTTGGTGAGCGCGCGCGCCTTGGTGCCGTCGGCGTTGGCGGTCCAGACGTTCTTCGACCCGTTGCGATCGCTGACAAAGACCAACTGACTGCCATCGGGCGAGTAGCGCGGCTGTTGATCCCAGCCCGTGCCACTGGTGATGCGTGTGGCGCTACCGCCGGCGACGGGGAGTGTGTAGAGATCGCCGAGGATGTCAAAGACAATGGTCTTGCCATCGGGGGCGACGTCGAGTGAGATCCAGGTTGCTTCGTCGGTGGTGAACGTGAGTTTGCGCGGCGTGGCGAGCGGCAGCGCATTGATTCGTGCGGCGGCTTTTATTGCGCTGTCGTTTTGCGCAGCGGTTTGCGCGGTGAGTGGTACCCCGACGAGGGGTACAACAGTGAGCATCGCGATCGTAGCTACGCGCACGCGCAAGGGTTTCATCGAGCAGGTCTCCCAATCCGTGGTGGTGTCGCCCGCAGCACACGGCGACTGCAAGGTGTCGAAGCTAGGACAGAGACGGGGACGGCGCCAGACAAGAAGTTTCTAACGTTCGGGAAGTCGCATCATGCGTCGCTCGGATACTTTTCGGTCAGCTTCCGGACCGTCGTCAGATTGCGCATCGTCACGTCAAGCTTCATCGCCTTCTCCACCATGGGCCACTTCACCAGCGAATCGGTCGTCTTGCCTCGGGTGAGCCAGTACATCTCGCGCGTGCCGACGCCAAAGGTGTCGAAGCTGGTCGCCAATCCCTCAAGGTGCTTCGTCAGTGACGCGTCCGGTGCGCGACGCAGAAACCCGACGTGAATCGTATGGTCGGCCGCGGCAACCTCCGCGGCCGGAAACGGCACCCACTGCGCGATGGTCGACAGCTCGCGAGGTGTGCGCAGAAACGTCGCCACCGCATAGCCCAATGACTCGCGCAGATGCGACTCGATACGTTTCTCCAATACGTCCGCGGTCGCGCTTCCCGACGCATCAAAGATGACATTGCCGCTGGCGATGAACGTCTCCACGTTGCCGAACTTGAGTGCCACGAACAGGTCGCGCAGGTCGCTCATGCTCACCCGATGCCCACCGACATTCATGCCACGGAGGAATGCGAGGTAGCGAGTTCCCTTGCCGCGCGTCATCGCCAGCTCCCTGACACCACAAAACTGTTCCGCACGGAGATTGTTGTCTGGCGCACACGTAACGGCGTGGCCAGCCACTCCCAGATGATCCGCGAACAATCGGCAATCAATCGCTGCGCAACTTTCTGGTCGGGGATATTACGCGTCAGTACAGCGATGGCGTACGGCGCGCGGCTGGCGGGATACACGAGTCCGGCGTCGTGCAGGGTCGCCGTGATCGATCCGGTCTTGTGCGCCATACGCGTGCCCGATGGAAGACCGGCAGGGATCTCGTCGTTGAACGCCTGCGCTTCGAGAATGGCCAACATGTCACGCGTGCCGGCAGCGTTGGCGACCGTGCCGCGCTGCAAGGCCACGAACAGGGCCACCAGATCGTTGGCCGTGGTCGTGTTGTTGAGCCCCGCGCGAAATGCCAGGTTGTCCTCAACCCCGCGAAGCACCTGCATGCGCGTCGCACCGAACTCACGCGTCAATGCCGTGATGCGCGCGGCATCAAGGCGGCCAATCAGGGCATTCGTTGCCAGATTGCTTGAATGCGTGATCATGCGAGTGGCCAGGTCGCGCAGTGGCACGTTTTTCCCCACCATCGCGTACACGCTGCTGTCGCTGTCGTC
>JANLVM010000713.1:0-2398 GCA_031364015.1 Gemmatimonadaceae bacterium | reverse complement strand
CAACCGTCGGGCGATGTCCAGCAACATTTCATCATTGCCGCGTGCCGCGATCATCGAGAGCCCCAACGGACAGTCGTTCAGCGACGCGAAGGGCAGGCTCACCTGAGGCAAGCCACCCAGCCCGGCGATGCACAGCAGTGCCAATGAGCGTTCGCGAAAGGCAATGACGTGATCGGCCGGCGATTGCAGCAGCGGTGCGATGTCGGGCATGGTCGGCAGCAACAGGACGGCGTTGTCCGACAGCAGTGCGTCCAGTCGTTCACGAATGTCTTCGCGTACTAATCGCATGCGCGCAACGTCCGCCGCGTCGATGCGCGCGGCGGCCTCGAAGCGTGGTGTGATGTGCGGACCAAACGAGGGCCGCACCCGAGTCACCCATTCACCGTGCGTCTCCCATATCTCGCCAAACTGCAACACGCGAAACACGGCAAACCACTCCGAAAGTCCTTCGACACTCACCGTGACCGGAACGGCCTCTCCTAACAGCGCCGTGACGCGTTGCATCGCCGGTGTGAATGCGGCGACCGCGTGCGGCATCGCCGCGTGCGGCATCGCCGCGTGCGGCATCGCCGCCTCGAAGGCATCCTGCGCGAGCAGCAATCGCCCGGGTGACGCGGCGCGACCGCCAAGCAGGACTTCGCCGACACGCGCCAGCATCGACGCGTCACGCGCAAACCAGCCGCAGGTATCAAAGCCCGGAGCCAGCGGGCACACACCGTCGAGCGGAATACGACCATGTGTGGGACGAATGCCATAAATGCCGCAGAAGCTGGCGGGCGCACGCACCGAGCCGCCGGTATCGCTCCCTATGGCGAAGTCCACGAGACTACCGGCAACCGCCGCTGCCGACCCGCTGGACGAGCCGCCAGGAATACGACCCGGTGCCGCGACATTGAGCGGTGTGCCATAGTGCGCGTTCTCACCGGTGAGACTAAACGCCATCTCTTCGGTGTGGGTCTTGCCGACAAGCGTCGCGCCCGCAGCAAGCAGGCGAGTAGCCACCGACGCCGAGACGCGAGCCGGCTCGTGGGTTGCGAGCCAATCCGGGCTCCCGAAGCCCGTCTGGTGCCCAGCAAGGTCGTAAATGTCCTTTAACCCGAACGTGAGACCCGCCAGCGGCCCCTCAATCGCGCCTGGCAGCGCCACGTGCGTGTGTCGGCAGAACGCGTTCACCGTGTCTCGATCGAGAACGCTCATTAGTTTCCGCAGTTTCCGCATTGAGGTACCCTCGGCTGTAGATTCAAGGTTTAACCGTCCCCGCGCCCGATGGAGTTCTACCGTGCGAAAAACCCCATGCGAATGATACGGCCGCGACTCGCGCCATCGTGGGCCGCACTGCTCGCCGGTCTTATCGGCGTGGTCGGCTGCGCCAGCGCGCGTCCGTCAGGGCCGGTATTCGTGATGGGACAGGCAGGCGCGACCGCGCGCGCGCGCGCCGACAGTGTGCGCTACCCGTACACCCAGGCGGACATCGATTTCATGAGCGGGATGATTCATCATCACGCCCAGGCCATCACGATTTCCCGATGGGCGCCTTCTCAGGAGGCGAGTGCGTCAGTGCAGCGGCTCACCGCGCGCATCATCAACGCGCAATCCGACGAGATCACGCTCATGCAGTCGTGGCTCACCGACCGCAACCAGGTTGCGCCCACGGTCGACTCGGCGGGCAACGTGACGATGGCGCAGGGTGGGCACGCTATGCCCGGTCACGACATGTCGGCGATGCCGGGTATGCCCATGCCGATGATGCCGATGATGCGGATGATGCCAGGCATGCTGACAGCCGCGCAAATGAAGGAGTTGAGCGCCGCGCGTGGGACCGAGTACGACCGGCTCTTCCTGACATATATGATCCAGCACCATCGTGGTGCCGTATCGATGGTCCGGACGCTGTTCTCCTCGCACGGTGCCGGTCAGGACGAAACCGTGTTCAAGTTTGCGTCCGATGTCGAAGTAGATCAGTCCACCGAGATTCGGCGGATGCTGTCGATGATGCTCGAGATGGGATTCGTGCCACCCGCAGGGTGAGGCGCGGTCAGAGGTGTTGTTCCACATTCGTTCACCCACAGGAATCGCTATGCTCCTTCCGCAGTCATCCCGTCGCGTCGCGCGCTCACTTATCACGAGCGTGGCGGCGGTTGCTACGCTGGCAGGCATTTCCGCGTGCGCTGCTAAAAAGCCGGACCCGGCGCCAACACCGCGTGCTAATCCCGCCACCGACGCGCGCGTCGGACTCAAGGCCGGACTCATGGACGCTGGCGAAGCGTCGTCGAATATGAGAGTGACCGCCAAGGCCGTTTCACCGCCAGGCTTTCTGGGCACCACCAATTCCGATCTCGCCTTTACCGGCAAGTATGCCATTCAGGGCAACTACAACGGTCCCGTGATCTGGGACGTG
>JANLVM010000681.1:0-1847 GCA_031364015.1 Gemmatimonadaceae bacterium | reverse complement strand
CACCGAGACACCACGTGGGGCAACCTCGAGCGCCAGCGCACGCGTGAATCCCACCAGCGCATGCTTGGCGGCAGTGTACGCGGTGACATAGGGAGCACCCCACAGCCCAGCGACACTGGCGATGTTCACAATGTGCCCGTTGCCCCGCTCGAGCATCGATGGCAACACCGCGTGCGTGGTGTGCACCGCAGCCATTAAATGCACCGCGAGCATGCGCTCGAACAGCGCCGCATCAGTCCGCATGAACGGCGCCGACTCAACAGACCCAGCGTTGTTTACCAGAATATCGATAGCCCCCAACGACGCCGCGGCCTGCTCGCAGGCCGCGTGCGACGCGGCGCGATCGGTCACGTCGGCCACGACAATTGCATGCGGGCCAGTAAGCGTGTCGGCCACTACCAGTGCCCGTGTTGCATCGCGCACCAGCAGCGTGACGCCGGCACCCGCATTGGACAGCGTGCGCGCGATGGCGGCGCCGATCCCCCGATTGGCACCCGTTACCAGCGCGTGGCGTCCTGCCAGCCGATGCATATCGGTTGTCACGTCAACTCGCCCGTGGGCGGTACACCGGCGGTCGCCGGCAGCATCGAGCGTTCGCGATCGATTAATCGCTCCAGCTGCGACTTGCCTTGACGGTACTGCACCGGCCAGCTCGCGCCGGTGTAACCAAGCCGTGCCGATTCGACCAATATCCACGCCGGGTTGACCAGATGCGGACGACCAATGGCGACCAGGTCGGCGCGTCCTGAAGCGATGATGCCATTGGCCTGATCCGCATCGGTGATGGCACCGACAGCGATGGTGGCGATGCCCGCCTCCTGGCGCACGCGGTCGGCGAATGGCGTTTGCCACATGCGCCCGTATACCGGATGCTCGTGCTTCACGACCTGTCCGGCAGACACATCGATCATGTCAGCACCGGCCGCCCGAAACAGGCGCGCGATTGCCACCGCATCGTCGTCGGTATTGCCGCCCGGTGTCCAATCGTGCGCGGAGATGCGCACCGACATGGGGCGATCAGTCGGCCACGCGTCACGCATTGCCGCAAACACCCGCAGTGGAAATCGTGCGCGCGCCTCAAGATCGCCGCCGTACTGGTCGGTGCGCGTGTTCGTGAGTGGCGACAAAAAGCCCGACAACAGATATCCGTGTGCGGCATGAAGCTCAAGCCAGTCGAAGCCGGCCTCGGCACCCAGCTGTGTAGCGAGTACGAATTCGCGCACCACCCGGTCCATGTCCGTCAATGTCATGGCGCGCGCGGTCTGCGAGATCCCCTCCAGATACTGCGTATCGGACGCAGCGATAAGGGGCCACGCGCCTTCAGCCAGCGGTTGGTCGACGCCTTCCCACATGGTCCTGGTGGCGCCCTTTGCTCCAGCATGCCCGAGTTGCAATCCAAGTTTCGCCGTCGTGTGCTCGCATACGAACCGAACGATGCGTGACCACGCGTCGCGATGCGTCGCGTTCCAGAGACCCGGGCACGACGGCGTAATGCGCGCATCGGCTGCCACGCAGGTCATTTCGGTCATCACGAGTCCGGCACCACCGGTCGCGCGCGCGCCAAGATGCACCAAGTGCCAGTCGGTCGGCGAGCCGTCCACATCGGCCGAGTACTGCGCCATCGGTGAAACCACGATCCGGTTGGCGAGTGTGACGCCACGCACCGTGAACGGCGTGAAGATGGCCGGCGGTGCGGTGGACTCGAGCGGTACCAGCACACCCGATTGCTGGGCGAACCAGCGCTCAAATGCTGCCACGTACGCGGGGTCGCGAACGCGCAAGTTTTCATGCGAGATGCGCTGCGAGCGCGTCAGCAGCGAATAGGCAAACTGCTCGGGTGCCAATCG
>JANLVM010000680.1:0-5396 GCA_031364015.1 Gemmatimonadaceae bacterium | reverse complement strand
GGTGCAACTGATGGAGCGCGCCGCCGGCGCGAACCCGCGCGATCCGGAAATGCTGAGCGCGCTGGCCGCGAGTTACAAGGGTGTTGCCGACATGCTGAACATCACCGGGGACTTGCTGTCCGCGCTCACCAACTTCGATCGCGCCTTGGCCCTGCAGCGAGCCTTGGTGACTCGAGATCCCACTAAAACGGAGTACCGGCGCGCACTTGCGAATGTATTGTTGGAAATTGGAGATACCAAAGGTGGAGCCGGACTGGCGAATGTCGGTGACACACCGGGCGCGCTGGCGAGCTATCGCGAGGCGGTCTCGCTCCGCGAGGCGCTCCTTGCGGAGATGCCCACTGATGTGGACATGCGCGCGGGACTCGCCATCGCGCTGATGAATCTGGGCTCGCTCGAGTCAACCTTGGGCGATACGGCTGGCGACGCGCGGGTACGACGAGGCGTCGCGCTGCTGGAGCAAGTGGTCGCTGAGAGGCCGGATGATGCGCCGCGTCGGAGCGACCTGCTCAGTGGCTACGCTCGGCTGCGTCAGCCGCTGGTCGATGCGGGCCGCTTCGCCGAGGCCATTCTCGTTGATCGCAATGCGATTGTGATGCTACAGAAACTGGTGGCTGCCGACACCCAGAACACGCTCTTTCGACGCAATCTCGGTGTGACGTACAACAATCTCGGTCGAGACCTTCGTGCCGCTGGACAACCTCGGCTCGCCGTCGAGAGTCACCGCAGCGCGCTGGCCGTCACCGAGCAGCTGAGTGCCGCCGACCCGACAAGTATCGAACACCGGCGCGATGTCGCGTTCACTCAAGACGTGTTGGCCGAAGCGCTCTCAGACGCGCGTGACTATCCTGCAGCCCAGGCGGAATACCATCGCGCGATCGCGAGTAAGAACGCGCTTCGGGTAGCGGAACCGTCCAATCCCTGGCACGTCGATGACCTGGCGTTCCTGTATGCTGGGCTAGGTGCGGCGCAGGTGGCCACCTCGGACTTTGTGAATGCCGACGCGTCCTATCACAAAGCCATTCCGCTCGCTGAGGCAGCCGTCGTTCGGGCCGAAGGTTCGCCCAAGTCCAAAGCGACGCTGGCAGAGGTCTATTCCGGTGCCGGACGACTCAACACGAGGCGAAGCGAAGCGGCCACGGTCACAGCCGTGCGTGTTCGGCTGTGCACCGACGCGAATGCCTGGTACGAGAAAAGTCTCAAGATCTGGCAGGAACTGCGCGACCACGGAAAGTTGGTAGCGCTCAATGCGGCAAAGCCAGCCAACGTCGCCACGGCCATGGCACGGTGTTCTGCTATGCTATCCCGCGATCGGTAACAGCCAGCTGGCCACAACCAGCGGCAATGTCAATGCCACGACGCTGACGCACGGTGCTTGGAACTTTAAATGTCTCAGCGAGGATGACTTGAAACGCGCGCGCCGCGGCGTTGCGTGTCGGTGCACCGGGATAGCCCGCCGTGGGATTAAGCGGAATCAGATTGACTTGGGCGTTCAAGCCGCGAAGCAGCGTCCCCACAGCGTGCGCGTGGTCCGGTGTATCGTTTGTCCCCTCAATGAGCGTCCATTCATAGAAAATACGACGACCAGTCGTCTCGCTGTACGTGCGACAGGCCGCCATGAGTTCATCGAGCGGCCACTTTCGGGCTACGGGGACTAACGCTGCGCGCTCTGCTTGCGTCGCGGCGTGCAGTGACACGGCCAGTCGGAGCGCGCGGTTTTCCCGCGCGAGCCGCAGAATGCCAGGCACGACACCGACCGTGCTGAGGGTGATGCGATCGGCGCCAAGGGCGAGGCCGGTGTTATCGCGCATGATATCAACGGCGTGCATCACGGCGTCGTAGTTATGCAGCGGCTCACCCATACCCATCAGTACGACATTGCGCACGCGGGATTGCGAACGCAGCACGGGCGCGTCGCGCGCTGCATGCTTCACCGCACGAGCAACATGGACCACTTGCGCTACGATCTCGCCGGCGGAGAGATGACGCGTGTAGCCCATCTGACCGGTGGCGCAGAACACGCATCCCATGGCACAACCCACCTGCGAGCTCACGCACGCCGTGACGCGACCAGTGTAGCGCATGAGCACTGTCTCAATCCGCTGGGCGTCTGCCAAGCCGAGGAGGTACTTTCGCGTAAAGCCGTCAGAGGAATCGGTGGCGAGTGCGGTCGACAGCACACCGAGTGTGGTCTCCGCATTGAGACGCGCGCGAAGCTTTGGCGGCAGGTCGGTCATGGCATCAAGCGATGTGGCGTGCTCGACATAGAGGTAGTTCCACAGCCGTGCGACGTGCACCGGGTTGAGCTCCCATTGCATGAGCTGCGCGCGGAACTGTTCGCGGGTGAACTCGTAGAGGTTGCGCGGAGCGAGGAGCATGGAAGCCGGTGGGGTCGTTCGGAGGAAACAGATGAGATGAACCTAGGTCCATTCAACGAACGGTGTGCACGCCTCAGCGCTCGTACAGACGCGTCAGCGCTCGCAGACGCTTCGTCAGGTCGGGAGTGAGTTGGTCCCACGTGAATCGAAAGCGCCAATTGCCCGACTGTCGTCCCGGTAAGTTCATGCGCGCTTCACTGCCAAGCCCGAGCACGTCCTGCAAAGGAATGAGCGCCGTGTCAGCCACCGACGCGAGTGCGGCCCGTATCAACGTCCAATGAATTTCGCGGCCATCGGTGTCGAGATAGCGCCGCGCAAACGACTGTTCATTCTCGATCTCCTGGCGGGTACGGGTTGAGTCAGAACCCACCTGCGCATCCCACCAGCCCACGGTGGTATCGTTGTCGTGCGTGCCGGTATACACAACCCGTTCTCGAGGATACCTGTGTGGCTGAAAGTCGTTGGCGGTACCTTCACCACCGAACGCGAACTGCAGAATACTCATACCGGGATATCCGAGCGTGGCGCGAAGAGCTTCCACTTCGGGTGTGATGAGTCCGAGATCTTCCGCGACAATCGGCATCTGCCCGAGTGCGGCGGTCAATGCTGTGAAAAGCTCGATCCCTGGCCCTTTGACCCAACGTCCATCGACCGCCGTGGTCGCTGTGCCTGGCACTTCCCAGTACGACTCGAATCCGCGGAAATGATCGAGGCGCACCACATCAAACATCCTCAGAGCGGCACGCATGCGATCGATCCACCAGCGATAGTCCTGCGCGCGCAGCGCGTCCCAATCGTAGAGGGGATTGCCCCACAGCTGTCCCGTCTCGCTGAAATAGTCTGGCGGCACGCCCGACTGCACGATGAGCGCTCCCTCGGCGTCAAGCTGAAAGAGGTCTCGATTGGCCCACACATCGGCGGAATCGTGGGCCACGTAAATGGGGACGTCACCCATGAGTCGAATGCCACGCTGGGTGCACGCACGCTTGAGTGCGAAGAACTGCATGAAGAAGGCGTACTGCTCCATACACACCTGTTCGATCTCTGGCAGATGCGCGTCACGAAAGCGCTGCAGCGCGGTCGGCTCTCGCGACGCCAGCGCCGGACTCCACCCCGTCCATGGCAAGCCATCGTGCGACTGCTTCAGCACCATGAAGAGCGCGTAGTCGTCAAGCCACGCACGCTGTTGGTGTACGAACTGTCGGTAGCGGTTATCCGGCACGAATCGCGCCAACGCTTTGGACAGCCGATCTCGTTTGTGCGGAATAACCCGGGCGAAGTCGACCGTCTGTTCCGGTAGTCCATCGCCGGTGCCCGGAACGTGAATGAGCAGGGGATTGCCAGCGAAGGCCGAGAAGCACTGGTAGGGTGAATCGCCGTAACCAGTCGGGCCGAGTGGGAGCATCTGCCAAATGCTCAAACCAGACTCCACGAGAAAATCGAGGAACCGAAGTGCGTCCGGCCCGAGATCGCCGATTCCATTGCTGCCTGGAAGGGACGTCGGGTGTAACAGCACACCAGCCGCGCGCGGAAACTTCATGCCTGCGACGCTACTTCCGCACCACTCGAAATCATACGGAAATTCTCCAACGTACTGGAAAGGAAATACCTTGCACGTGCATCAGTTCGCTGTGGGTGCAGCCGCCGTGGGTGAACAGCACGCGCGGTGTGGTCTGCCCGCTATCGGTATCAAGATACACCGTTTAGGCTGCTCAGCTAAAGGAATGATCGCGGCGGTCGCCACGTCATCGGCGACCGCCGCGATATCACATTTCTGATGTATTCGTCGTAAATTGTTGTCGCGTATCACGTGGCCCGGCTCGAGCCGTCGTAAGCCCTCGCCGTATCGGTCGATCGCAAGTTCAACGTGCTGTCGTTTCGATCGAACCTGGCGGCGATAGCTTACTCTCCATGAAATTGAGCGCTCAACGCCACGCGATGATGACAAGCGTACCCCGACTGACTGCCGCCGACGTCGCGCAGGTTGCCGCGCAGTTCTATGGGATCCGAGGCTCGATCAGCGAACTCACCAGCGAGCGCGATCAGAACTTTCTGATCGGTACGACGCCCGACGTACGCATGGTGATGAAGATTGCCAATGCCAACGAACTTCGCGCGGTGCTGGAGGCAGAGAATGCGGTCATGCGCCACGTCGAATCGACGAGTCTGTGCCCTCGGCTACTCCGCACAACCGACGGGCTCGACATCGCCCAGTTCGGGCCACACCAGATACGCCTCGTTTCGGCGCTTCTCGGACAAACGTTGGGCAGCGTGCCCCTGCACACCGATGCGCTCCGTCGTGACATCGGACGCTCGCTTGGACGACTCGACCGAGCACTTGTCGAACTCGACCATCCGGCGTTTCATCGGCAGTTTCACTGGGATCTGGCGAACGCGAACGAGGTGGTCGCGGCCAGTCTCTCGCTGGTCGCCGACGAGACGCTCCAAGCGAGCATTGCGTCTTTAACCAACTATCACCGCGCCGTGGTCGTGCCGCTGCTGCCGAGCTTTCGTCGCAGTCTGATTCACTCCGACGCGAACGACTACAATGTGCTGGTCGACGCGGCTCAGCAACGCGTGACTGGCATCATCGATTTTGGCGACATGGTGGTCAGTCATACGGTGAACGATGTCGCTATCGCGATGGCGTACGTCGCGCTCGGTGCGGCCGACCCATTGGCCGCCGCCGCCGCAGTGGCCGCCGGTTACCACGAGACATTTCCGCTCACCGACGACGAGATCGCCGCGCTGTTCAGCCTTATGTGCATGCGACTGTGCATGAGCGTGTGCGTGGCCGCGACGCAACAGGCCGCCCGTCCGGACGCGAGCTATCTCGGCATCAGTCAGGCGCCTATAAGCGTTACACTGCCTGCGCTGGCCTCCATTCATCCTCGGTACGCGCACTACGTATTTCGCCACGCGTGTGGACTACCGCCGGTGCCACATGCGCCGCGCGTCGTGTCGTGGCTCCGGTCGCAGTCCCACGAGTTCGCGCATCTCACGGGGCATGACCTGCGC